>JBEOKH010000586.1:0-7878 GCA_040275625.1 Thauera sp.
GCTGCACCCACGATTCCCGGATGCGTGCGGGGTGTTCCTGAAGAGGCGAGGACTGTCCGATCGAAGCGAGTTCCGCAGGCCCGGAAGGAACTCCCCGTGCGCGTCCCCGTCACGAGCCTTCCCGCAACAACGTTTTTACGCAGCAGGCAGGCTACCGACTACGTCATTCACCTCGCACAGGACTTGATGCGGTGGCAACTTGATGAGGCCCCAAGGCAGAGGACCACCCCTCACCCGAAGCGCTCATCCTCACGCAGGAACCGCCACTGCCCCAGCGGCAGGTCGCCGAGCTTGACCTGGCCGATGCGCACGCGCTTCAGGCCCACCACCTGCAGCCCGACCAGCTCGCACATGCGGCGGATCTGGCGCTTGCGGCCCTCGCGCAGCACGAAGCGCAACTGGTCGTCGTTGATCCATTCGACCTTGGCCGGCCGCAGCGGACGGTCGTCCAGCCACAGGCCGTGGTTGAGCAAGGCCAGGCCGTTCTCGGCCAGCGTGCCCTCGACGCGGACGAGGTATTCCTTGTCGATCTCCGAGTCCGCCCCGATGAGCTGGCGGGCCACGCGGCCGTCCTGGGTCAGCACCAGCAGGCCGGTGGAGTCGATATCCAGCCGGCCGGCCGGCGCAAGGTTCTTGAGCTGGCTGGGATGGAAGCGCTGGGCGGTGTCGCAGTCGAACTGGTTGTCGGCGCCGATCAGGCTGACCGCCGGCGCGTAGCCCGGCTCGGGCTGGCCGGAGACGAAGCCCACCGGCTTGTGCAGCAGGATGGTGACGCGCTGCTGCTGGGTGCGGGTGGCCTCGGCAGCCAGGGTGATGCGTGCATCAGGGTCGATGCGCACGCCGAGCTCCGACACCCGCCTGCCGTCGACAAAGACCCAGCCGCGCTCGATGAACTCGTCGGCCTCGCGGCGCGAGCAGATGCCGCGCTCGGCCATCACCTTGGAGAGACGCACGCCCTCGGGCGCCTGCTGCGGCACCACAGGCGCGGCAGGCATGGCGGCCAGCGGCGCAGCCGTACGCGACCCCTGTCCGGCTGGGGCAGGGCGTACGGAGGCCGCGCCATGCGCGAGTCGCGGCGGTCGCTCGCGCTGTGCAGGCCTTGCGTTCTGCGGCGGGCTCGCCCGCCCGGGCGCTGTTCCACGCCCCTCGCCCTTCGCCCCCCGTTCAGGGCGCTGCGGCCCCGCGCGCCCGGCGGTGTCGGACTTCGAGGCGCCGCGCTTGCTGGCATCGCCGCTCCTCGCGTCGCCCCCGATACGGGCTTCGCCTGTTCGGCCTTCGCCGCGCCGGCCCTCGTCGCTGCGGGCGCTGCCCTTACGGCCGTCGATCACCGGCTTCTCGCGTCGCCCCCCCGAGTCCTTGCGGCCGTCGCCACGCCGCGCCTCGCTGCCAGCCCCTTCGCGCCGCAACCCCGGGTCCACGCGTGCGGAATTGATCGATCGCAGGGACTTCGGCGCACCGTTCCCGCTCCGCCGCTCGGTCGGCGCCTCTTTGCGCGGCGTGGCACTTCCCTCTGCCCCGTCCTTGCCCGGCACCTGGTCCGCCGGCACGCCTGCATCCTGGTCGGTCTTGCGCACACCCAGGGTCCCCTCGATGCGCGAGGGTTCGGGTGTGGGCGGCTTTCTGCGGATCGTGTTCAAGAGATTCCCCGGCTGTTCAAGCCCGCATTATCACCGATGGACGGGGCAACCGCAGCCCGCGCCGATGATCACCCCCAGCGCTCAGGGCAGGCGCCAAGGCGTAACCGGCCGCCGAGGGCGCGACGAGGGCCCTCCGGATGCGAGTGACACCCGGTTAGCGATGTCCGCCCTGCTGGTCGTCAGCGTGCTCGCCTTCGTCGCCGCCGGGCGCGACATCGAAGGTGCTCCAACCCAGCGGGCGCCCGCTGGGCGGCAGGCCGTCGCGCAGTTTGGTGTGTTCGTGCAGGTGGGCTTTGGCGATGAAGTGCGCACTGATCGGCGCGGTCATGAACAGGAACCCGGTAATCAGCACCTCGTGGATCGACAGCTCGCCCTCGAGTCCGCCGAAATAGACCATCGAAGCCACCAGCGCACCCCCCACCCCCAGCGTGGTCGCCTTCGTCGGCGCGTGCAGGCGGCTGAGCAGATCGGGCAGCTTGACCATGCCGATGGAGCCAATCAGCAGGAAGGCAGCGCCGGCGACGATCAACACCGAGACCAGGAGCTCGAGCAGGAAAGTCATGTTGTCCGCTCCGCTCATTCGATGACGTCGCCGCGCAGCACGAAGCGGCAATAGGCGACGGTGGAGATGAAGCCGAACATGGCAAACAGCAGCGCGCCCTCGAAGAACATCTTGGAGCGCTGCTCGATACCGAACAGGATGATCAGCGCGATGATGTTGATCACCATGGTATCGACCGCGAGCACACGGTCCATCAGCGAAGGGCCACGCATCAGCCGCCACAGATTGAGCAGCAGCGCGAGCAGGACTGCTACGAAGCCGAACTGAAGAGCGTACTCGATCACGGGAAGATCTCCTTGAGGCGAGCCTCGTAGCGGTCCTTCATCTGACGCACCGCGTCTTCGGCATCGGGCGCGTCGAGGCAATGCACCAGCAGGCTGCAGCCGTCGGCCGAGAGGTCGCACGACACGGTGCCTGGCGTCATGGTGATGGTGCCGGCGAGCATGGTGATTGCCTCGGGCGAGCGCAACTCGAGCGGCACCACCACCCAGCGCGTGGCGAGCCCTTCGACCGGGCAGAACAGGATCAGGCGGGTCACCTGCAGGTTGGCGACCACCACATCCCAGGCGACCACGCCGAGATAGGCGAACGCCTTGCCCCAGGCCTTGACCAGCGGGCGTTCGGGCCAGAAGTTGCTGGTCATGCGCGAGATCACCAACCCGAGCACGATGCCGACGAGCAGGCCGCCGACGCTGAAGCTGTTGAGCAGCAGCACCCACAGCACGATCAGCACCGCAGTCAGCAGCGGATGTGGCAGCCAGCGCTCGCGCAGGCTGCGGAGGTCGCGGTTGTCGTGCTGGGTTCCCATCAGCGTACCCCCTGGGCGGTGCCGAGCACCGCATCGATGTAGCCTGCCGGCGCATACAACTGCGCTGCGGCGAGTTCGAGCCAGCCATGCACCTGGCCGGCGAACACGGTCAGCAGCACCAGGCAGGCGAGCAGGCCGCCGACCGCGAAGAGGGCTGGCGCATCGCTGCGACGTGTCGGCGCCGCCGCGGCCGGCTGCGCATGGGTCTTCCAGAACACAATGCTGCCAGCACGCGAGAAACCGATGATGGCGATCAGCGAGGTCGACAGGATCAGCGCCCAGAACCAGGCCGCATGCGCCGATTCGCGCACCCCATCGAGCACCAGCAGCTTGCCGATGAAGCCCGACAGCGGCGGCATGCCGGTGATCGCGATCGCGGCGACGAAGAACAATCCGGCGATCAGGCCGCCCTGCGCGAACTTCGGCGCGGCGACGAGGCGATCGCGCTGCCCGCCGCGCCGCTCGGCGACGAGATCGGCGATCAGGAAAAGGGCCCCTGCGCCGAGCGTGGAGTGAATCAGGTAGTAGAGCGCAGCACTGGTGGCCTGAGCGGTGAACACCGCCACCGTGGCGAGCAGCATGCCCATCGAGCCGATCACCGCGAAGCTCGCCATCTGGCCCAGGCTGCGCGCGGCGAGGACGCCGGTCATGCCCAGCACCAGGGTGACCAGGCCCGCCGGCAGCAGCCACGGCGCCGCCAGCCACGCCGCCTCGCCAGCGTCGGCGCCGAAGGCGAGCACATAGAGGCGGATGATCGAGTACGCGCCGACCTTGGTCATGATCGCGAACAGCGCCGCCACCGGCCCGGGCGCGTTGGCATAGGTGCCGGGCAGCCAGAAGTGCAGCGGCACCAGCGCGGCCTTGACCGCAAACACCATCAGGAGCAGCACCGCGCCGGTCTGCAGCAGCGCCTGGTCGGCTGCCGGCACCTGTGGCACGACGCGCGCGAGGTCGGCCATGTTGAGCGTGCCGGTGACGTTGTAGATCATGCCGACGGCGATCAGGAACACCGAGGAGCCGATCAGGTTGGTGACCACGTACTGCACGCCCGCCTTCACCCGCAGCCCGCCGCCGCCATGCACCATCAGGCCATAGGAGGCGATCAGCAGGATCTCGAAGAACACGAACAGGTTGAAGAAGTCACCGGTCAGGAACGCGCCGTTGATGCCCATCAGTTCGAACTGGAAGAGCGGATGGAAGTGCCTGCCGCGCTGATCCCAGCCGCAGACCGCGTACACCAGCACACCCAGGCCGAGCACTGCGGTGAGCACCAGCATCAGCGCCGACAGGCGGTCGAGCGCGAGCACGATACCGAAGGGCGCGGGCCAGGCGCCGAGCGCGTAGCTGCGCACGCTGCCATCGCTCGCCATCACCAGCAGCATGATCGCGATGCCGAGCATCAGCACGGCGGAGGTCAGCGAGAGAGCGCGCGCGAGCAGCGCATCGTGGCGCGCGACGATGACCAGCACCGCACCGACCACCGCCGGCAGCAGGATGGGCAGGATCAGGGCGTGGTTCATGCGCGTGCCCCGCCGCCGCTGCGCGCTGGCGGTGGCTGCTGTCGGCGCCCGCGCTGCTTCCAGTCGTCCTCGCTCGCCTCGGGCGAGGCATCGCCAGGGAGGTCGACGTGATCGTTGCCGGTCTCGAGGTAGGCGCGCAGCGCCATTACCACCACCACCGCGGTCATGCCGAAGGAGATGACGATCGCGGTCAGCACCAGCGCCTGCGGCAGCGGGTCGATGTAGCCGACCGCATTTACGGCGATGACCGGCGGCTGGTTGATCGCCAGGCGGCCGGTGGCGAACAGGAACAGGTTGGTGGCGTAAGTCAGCAGGGACAGCCCGATCACCACCGGAAAGGTGCGCGCGCGCAGCACCAGGTAGATCCCGGCAGCGGTCATCACGCCAATCGCGCTCGCGACGAGGAATTCCATCAGGGCAGCTCCTTGCGCACCGCGGCGCCCGGATCGAAGTCCATCGCGGTGGTGTTGATGTTATAGGGACTGGTCCACCGCCCCATGCGCGACAGGTTGGCCAGCGCCAGCATCACCGCGCCGACCACGGTCAGGAACACGCCGGTGTCGAAAGCCATTGCGCTGGCGAGCTCGAACTCGCCCACCAGCGGCAGGTGGAAGTGACCGAAGGTGGAGGTGAGGAAGGGCTGGTCGAGCACCATCGCGCCGACGCCGGTCGCCGCCGCGACCAGCACGCCAGTACCGATCATCGCGTGGTAATTCACCCTGACCCGGCGCGCGGCCCAGCCGAAACCGCTCGCCATGTACTGCATGACGAGCGCGATCGACACCACCAGCGCTGCAATGAAGCCGCCGCCGGGCGCGTTGTGACCACGCAGGAAGATGTAGGCGCCCACCAGCATCGCCAGCGGCAGCATCACCCGGGTGGCGACCACCATGATCATCGGGTGGCGGTCGGCGGACTGCGGCTGGTCGGGCGACCACGCGCTCAAGCGACGGCCGGTGCGACCGAACAGCGCGCCGTCGAGCAGTGCATAGATCGCCAGCGCGGCAATGCCGAGCACGGTGATCTCGCCGAAGGTGTCGAAGCCGCGGAAGTCGACCAGGATCACATTGACCACGTTGGTGCCGCCCCCGCCCGAAACCGAGTTCTCAAGGTAGTAGCGCGACAGCGAGGCGCCGTCGCGGGTCATCATCGCCCAGCTCGCTCCCCCCATGCCGATGCCTGCGACGACCGCCAGCACGCCGTCGCGCAGATGGCGCAGGGGATCGGCCCGCACCGACGAACTCGCCGGCCCGTACTTGGGCAGGAAGTAGAGCGCGAGCAGGATCAGGATCACGGTGGTGACTTCCACCGAGATCTGCGTCAGCGCGAGATCTGGCGCGGAGAGATGGATGAAGGCCAGGCACACGATCAGCCCGACGGTGCCCACCACCAGCACCGACAGCACGCGGCGCCGGAACAACGCCACGGTGAGCGCACAGCCGCCCACCAGCAGGACCCACGCCACGATCGCCACCGGATGTGCCGGCAGCAGCGCGCGCGCACCCGCGGCGTGCGGCGCGGCCAGGAAGGTGGCGAAGCCCGCGAGCGTGAACGCGGTCAGCACGAGCGCCAGGTAACGCTGCAGCGAGCCATTGTGCAGGCCGTGGGTGATGCGCTGCGCCACCGCCACCGCGGCGGCGATGAAGCCGTCGAACATCGCCTTGGCCTCGGGGTGCGGCGCGGCCTGCCACAGCGCACGCACGCGCACATACGCCACCAGCGCCGTGAGGCCGGCCACCACCGCGATCGCCGACAGGCCGAGCGCGGGGGTGAAGCCATGCCACAGCGCGAGGTGGTAATCCATCTGCGCACCGCCGGTCACCGCGCGCGCCACCACCGCCACCAGCGGCCCCGCCACGGTGTTGGGGAAGAGCCCGATCGCCACCACCAGCACCAACAGCAGCGCCGGCGGCAACCACATGCCGACGGGCGGGTCGTGCGGCGTGTGCGGATAGTCGTCGCGGCGTGCCCCGAAGAACACATGCACGATGTAGCGGAACGAGTACGCCACCGAGAAGCACGCCGCCAGCGTCGCCAGCGCGGCGATGCCCCAGCCGTTGCCGAGCCAGGTGGTGGCGACCACCTCGTGCAGCATCATCTCCTTGGACAGGAAACCGTTGAAGGGCGGCAGGCCGGCCATCGACGCGCCCGCCACCATCGCCATCGTGGCGGTGATCGGCATCACGTGCAGCAGGCCCCCCAGGCGCTTGATGTCGCGCGTGCCGGCCTCGTGGTCGACGATGCCGGCGTTCATGAACAGCGCCGCCTTGAAGGTGGCGTGGTTGAGGATGTGGAACACCGCCGCCACCGCCGCCAGTGGCGTGCCGAAGCCGAGCAGCATGGTCACCAGGCCGAGGTGGCTGACGGTGGAATACGCCAGCAGGCCCTTGAGGTCGTCCTTGAACAGCGCGATGCCGGCCGCCACCAGCATGGTCACCAGCCCGGTGGTGGCGACGAGGTAGAACCATTCGCTAGTGCCGGCGAGCACCGGCCACATGCGCGCCATCAGGAACAGGCCCGCCTTCACCATGGTCGCCGAGTGAAGGTAGGCCGACACCGGCGTGGGTGCCGCCATCGCGTGCGGCAGCCAGAAGTGGAAGGGGAACTGCGCGCTCTTGGTGAAACAGCCGGCGAGGATCAGCACCAGCGCCGGCACATACAGCGGCGAGGCCTGGATGACGTCCTTGTGCTGCAGGATGTCGGTGAGGTTGTACGAGCCGGCGATGTCACCGAGGATCAGCATGCCGGCGATCATCGCCAGCCCGCCGGCGCCTGTCACGGTGAGCGCCATACGCGCGCCCTGGCGGCCTTCGGGCAGGTGCTTCCAGTAGCCGATGAGGAGGAAGGACGACAGGCTGGTCAACTCCCAGAACACCAGCAGCAGCAGGACGTTGTCCGACAGCACCACGCCGACCATCGCGCCCTGGAAGAGCAGCAGGTAGGTGTAGAACACCCCCATCGGGTCGTCCTTGGCGAGGTAAAAGCGCGCATAGACGATGATCAGCAGGCCGATGCCGAGAATCAGGCCGGCGAAGAACAGCCCCAGCCCGTCGAGGAAGAAGCTCGCCTGCAGGCCGAGCGCCGGCACCCAGTCCCAGTTCGCAGTCACCACCTCGCCACGGAACACCGCAGGCGCCTGGGCAAGCAGCAACAGGAAGGCGAGCAACGAGAACGCGAACGCGCCCGTTGCGCAGGCGCTGCGGCCTGCGCGGATCAGCAATGCGGGAAACAGCGCACCGATGAAGGGGAGGAGCACGATCAGGACGAGGCTCATCGGGAACTCCGGCGGGGCTTCGGTGAAGGGCGGCAACCCGTTGCGGGTGCCGAGCAAACGCATCCGGCAAAAGTATA
>JBEOKH010000587.1:0-5230 GCA_040275625.1 Thauera sp.
AGCCTCGGCCTCTTGCGGACGGACGAGACCGGCTTTCAACTTCTCTTTCAACCGGTACGAGTTGCCACGAATGTTCAGCGTGACGGCGTGACGGCGTGACGGCGTGATGCAGTAGCCGGTCGAGGATGGCGGTGGCGATGACGCGGTCGCCGAACACTTCGCCCCAGGCGCCGAAGCTCTGGTTGCTGGTCAGGATCATCGGTCCGCGCTCGTAGCGGCGGTAGCCGCGAATTCGGCCGTTCTCCGGTCGACGTGACCGATGCAGATGACCGCCGGCATTCGCGCCTTCCGGCGCTCCTACGCGAACCTTCGCAGCCTCGGGTGCCGTGTAGGAGCAGCGGAAGCCGCGAACCCCGCCCCGAACCCGTCCGCCCCCGCGAAACCGGCGATAATGCCGGCCGACGCGTGTTCACGCCCTTTCAGGATTCTTCCCTCCTCATGGAAATCAAGGTCAACTTCCTCGACAAGCTTCGCCTCGAAGCCAGGTTCGACGACTTCACGGTGGTGGCCGATCAGCCGATCCGCTACAAGGGCGACGGCTCGGCGCCGGGGCCGTTCGACTACTTCCTGGCCTCGTCGGCCTTGTGCGCGGCCTACTTCGTGAAGCTGTACTGCGAGACCCGCAACATCCCGACCGAGAACATCCGCCTGTCGCAGAACAACATCGTCGACCCGGAGAACCGCTACAAGCAGATCTTCAAGATCCAGGTCGAGCTGCCCGAGGACATCTCCGCCAAGGACCGCCAGGGCATCCTGCGCTCGATCGAGCGCTGCACGGTCAAGAAGGTCGTGCAGACCGGGCCCGAGTTCGTCGTCGAAGAGGTGGCAAACCTGGATGCCGACGCCCAGGCCCTGCTGGCGCTGGACCCGGACACCGGCACGCGCACCTATATCGCCGGCAAGGATCTGCCGCTCGAGCAGACCATCGCCAACATGTCGCGGATGCTCGCGGACCTGGGGATCAAGATCGAGATCGCCTCGTGGCGCAACCTGGTGCCCAACGTGTGGTCGCTGCACATCCGCGATGCGCACTCGCCGATGTGCTTCACCAATGGCAAGGGGGCGAGCAAGGAAAGCGCATTGGCGTCTGCCCTGGGCGAATACATCGAGCGCCTCAACTGCAATCACTTCTACAACGACCAGTTCTGGGGCGAGGACATTGCCGACGCGGCCTTCGTGCATTACCCGAACGAGCGCTGGTTCAAGCCCGGCCGCAAGGATGCGCTGCCTGCCGGGCTGCTCGACGAGTACTGCCGGGAGATCTACGACCCCGAGGGGGATTTGCGCGCCTCGCATCTGTACGACACCAACTCCGGCAACGTGGCGCGCGGCATCTGCGCGCTGCCCTACGTGCGCCAGTCGGACGGCGAGGTGGTGTATTTCCCCACCAACCTGATCGACAACCTCTACCTCAGCAACGGCATGAGCGCCGGCAACACGCTGCCCGAGGCGCAGGTGCAGTGCCTGTCGGAGATCTTCGAGCGCGCGGTGAAGCGCGAGATCCTCGAAGGCGAGATGGCGCTGCCCGACGTGCCGCCCGAGGTGCTGGCGAAGTATCCCGCCATCGTGGCCGGCATCGAGGCGCTGGAGGCGCAGGGCTTTCCGGTGCTGGTGAAGGACGCGTCGCTGGGCGGGAAGTACCCGGTGATGTGCGTCACCCTGATGAACCCGCGCACCGGCGGCGTGTTCGCCTCGTTCGGGGCGCACCCGAGCCTGGAGGTGGCGCTGGAGCGCAGCCTGACCGAGTTGCTGCAGGGGCGCAGCTTCGAAGGCCTCAACGATCTGCCCGCGCCAACCTTCGAGAGCAACGCGGTGACCGAGCCGAACAATTTCGTCGAGCACTTCATCGATTCCAGCGGCGTGGTGTCGTGGCGCTTCTTCAGTGCCCGGGCCGATCATCCCTTCGTCGAATGGGATTTCTCCGGCAAGGGTGAGCGCTCCAACGCCGACGAGGCCGCGACCCTGTTCGGCATCCTCGAAGACATGGGCAAGGAAGCGTACATGGCGGTGTTCGACCAGCTCGGCGCCACCGTCTGCCGCATCGTGGTGCCGGGGTATTCCGAGATCTATCCGGTGGATGACCTGATGTGGAACAACACCAACAAGGCGCTGGCTTTCCGTGCCGATATCCTGAATCTGCATCGCCTCGACGATGACGCCCTCGAAGCCCTGCTCGATCGCCTGGAAGAAAGCGAGCTCGACGATTACACCGACATCATCGAGCTGATCGGCATCGAGTTCGACGAAAACACGGTGTGGGGCCAGCTCACGATCCTGGAGCTGAAGCTGCTGATCCATCTCGCCCTGCAGCAGCTCGATGAGGCCAAGGAGCGCGTGGAAGCCTTCCTGCAATACAACGACAACACCGTGGATCGCGTGCTGTTCTACCAGGCGCTGAACGTGGTGCTCGAGGTGATGCTCGACGATGAGCTGGAGTTGGCCGATTACGAGGCCAACTTCCGCCGCATGTTCGGCGATGCGCGCATCGACGCGGTGATCGGCTCGGTGGAGGGCAGCGTGCGCTTCCACGGCCTCACGCCGACGAGCATGAAGCTCGAAGGCCTCGACCGCCACCAGCGCCTGATCGACAGCTACAGGAAGCTGCATGCGGCGCGGGCAAGTGCGGCGCCTTTATCCGGTGAGGGTCGCGAGTCGGGGCTGCAGCGAGCACAAGCGCGCAGTCGATAGGGCTCGCATCGTGCAGGCGCAGGCGCCGCGCTGGCGGCGTCGCGCGGTGGAGGCGGTCGGGCGCGCGGACGATGAGGCGTTCTGCGGGTGCAGGGGCCTGCGCTGCTCGTCGCGCCTGCGCGCCCCTGCAAAAACGTCGCGCTGGGTGGGCGTCACTCTGGCGGGCCCTTTACGCCTCCGCGCCGATGAGCAGGTAGTTCGGGCCGCTGCGCACGAAACCGGCGTCGTCGACCAGCACGTCCAGCGCCACGGAGGCGAGGTCGTCGGCGATCGGGTCGACGCGCACGTTCCTGCCCTGAACGATGAGCTTCATGTAGCTCTCGCACGCGCCGCAGGATTCTGCGCGCGCGATGCCGTCGTCGCCGTCGATCTCGTGAAGGGTCACCTTCTCCTGATCTCCGCAGCTCACGCAGGTGGCGTGCGGCACCTGCCACTCGGTGTTGCAAAGGCTGCAATGGACGTAGCGCAGGCCGGCGCCCGGACCTTCGCTGCGGATCACGCTCACGACCGGGTGACTGCCGCACACCGGGCAGGTGCTGTGTGCTTCCATCAGCGGCAAGGCGGAGGCGTCCAGCATGCTGGCGATCGACGTGAATACGACCTGCATCGCGGCGGCGATGTAGGGCAGGCGGGCCAGGTCGGCGCGTTCCGGTTCGCCGTTGAGCTGCTTCTCCGCCAGCTTGTCGAGCTCTTCCGCGCTGGTGACGAGGAGTGCGTCGAGGGTTTCGCGGGCGCCGATGGGCGCGTTTTCGAGCAGATCGCCGACGATGTTGCGCAGGATGTCGTGCCAGACGATCGGGCGCTGGAAGGTCGCGACGCCGATCGGCGGCATGCGACGCTTGCGCGCACGCTCGAGCGTCTCCGCCGCAGGAGGCGTGAGGTCCGCGCCAGCCGCCTCGAGTGCCTTGTGCTGGGCGCGCGAAAGCCGACCGACAAAGCCGAGCCATTCGCCGAGGCTGTGGTGCAGCGCCAGCGCATCGAAGCGTTCGGCGCGCGCCAGGAAGATGCTTGCGGGATCAGGGAGGACGATCGCAGGCGCCTCGCCCGCGGAGTGCTGCGCGGTGATTGGGGTGTTCATGGTTGCTCGCGGTTGAAAAACGGCCTCAATGATCGGCGCAGTGTTCTACCGAAGGCAAGAGAAACGGCGAGGCTGGGCGCTTCCCGGCGCGGGGAAGGTGGCCACGGCATCGTCCTTCTCGCCGCGGCGGCGGACGCTCGTCTGCACGCGGACTCAGGGTGCCAGCCGCTGTCTCGTCCAGTTGCCGTCGGCTTGAAGGCGGTAGGCGATGCGGTCGTGCAGGCGCGACGTGCGGCCCTGCCAGAACTCCCAGTAGTCCGGCAGCAGGCGGTAGCCGCCCCAGTGCGGCGGTCGGGGAGGGTTGAGGCCGAACTTGAGGCCGTATTCCGCCGCGCGCGAGACGATCACCGTGCGTCCCGCGACAACCTCGCTCTGTGGCGAGGCCCAGGCGCCGATGCGGTGCGCGAGCGGGCGGCTGGCGAAATATTCGTCGGACTCGGCCGCCGACACCTTCTCGACGCGCCCTTCGATGCGCACAACGCGCTCCATCTCCACCCAGTGAAATTGCAGCGCGGCGAAGGGGCGGGCCTCGAGCTCGCGGCCCTTGCGGCTGTGGTAGTTCGAGTACCAGACGATGCCGCGTGCGTCGTAGCCCTTGATCAGCACCGGGCGGGTCGACGGCCGGCCATCCTCGCTCACCGTGGCCACGGTCATCGCGTTGGGTTCGGGAAGACCGCGCTCGAGCGCCTGCGCGAGCCAGCCTGCGAACTGGTGCATCGGCTCGTTGGCAGACTCGTGCTCTTCCAGCGTGCCTTGTTCATAACTCTTGCGTAGATCCGGCAGCGAGGTGTTCGTGCTCATGATGTCTTCCCGTCGCTCCTGTGTTGCGGCCCGAGGCCTCATCCCTGATTGGCGATCAAGCCTAGCACGCTCGCCCCAGTCTCCTGTCGACCCGATCGCAAGCGAGGGCGAGCCGGTCTGATGTGCAGCCTGCTCCTGCGTCACCGTGGTTCATGAATTCATGTTGCAGGCCTGAGCCTCGCCACGCACCCGCGCGGGGAGGCGCGCTTCCGCGGGTGCGGCACCGCCCCGGCCGCATCCCCGCCCGAAACCCGTCAATGGACCCGACCGACGGATGAAAAGCAAAAAGGCCGACGCAGGGTCGGCCTTTTTGCTTGAATTTGTTGGTGGTGATGGGCGGAATCGAACCGCCGACCTATGGGTTATGAATCCATCGCTCTAACCGTCTGAGCTACATCACCAACAGAGCGCGCGAATATAGCGGGTTGCGGGCGGTCGCGTCAACCCGTGGGTCAATCGCATCAACGGGCATTCCTGACCCGGTCGTTCGTCCTGTAGCGCTTGAAAAGCGCGCGGTTTGCGCCGCTTCCACGATCAGCCGCCGCCGCCAGGGCTGCTGCAGGGGCAGCACAAGCCGCGCGCTTTTCCGCGCGCCACGCCCCGGGGCCCCTCCGGATGCGGCGCCAAGCTGCGGTGGCTGAGGGTGGAAGTCTTGATTTATAA
>JBEOKH010000588.1:0-2669 GCA_040275625.1 Thauera sp.
CACCGACCACGCCGGCGGCGGCGTTGTCGTCGACCGCCTTGTCGCGCGCGGCGGCGAACTTCTGCAACTGTTCGCCGATCATGCGGCCGATGCGCTTGTAGGGCGACCAGAACGCCTGGCGCACGCTGATCGGGGCCTCCACCACCTTGACCACGCTCGCGCGCCAGTCACGGCCCTGGCGATCGTAGAAGATACCGTTACGGCCGGGCACCATCATCTCGTCGGCGTCGCCGCCGGTCATCGCGGCGACGATGTTCATCGGCGCCTCGCCCTGACGCTGGCATTCGCAGTAGACCAGATAGGTCCCCGACAGCGGCGCGAGCGCGGAATGACGGGCCATGTCGCCGACGCGCAGGCAGAGCTCGCAGCTGCGCTGGTCGAGATACAGCGTACCAGCCTGGAAAATGGCTTTCTCGTGGCGGGCGTAGAAGTCGCTCAGGGTGACGAAGTTGCGCAGCAGGCGAACCAGGTCGCGGTTGTAGCGCACCAGGCGCTCGAGGGCATCGACCTGGTCGGCGGCCGTCTCCGCAGCGAGGTCCTCGTCGATCAACCGGGTGAGCGCGGCACAGGTGCCGTCGGCGAGCAGCGCGCGCACATCGGCGACCGGGAGCGCCGCCACCGGATTGGCCGGCATCGCCGCCTTCCAGGTGCGATAGGCGTCGAAGCGAGAGGACAGGTCCTGCCATTCGCTCTGGGTGAGCACCTCGCGCGCACCGAGGATGGGGGTGACGACCTCGTCACGCAGCGCGGCGATGCCCGCCTCCCAGGCCGGGTTCAGCCCGTCCGAGAGCGGCAGCGCGCGCCCGGCGCCGACCAGGGCCAGCGGCAGCGCGGCAACCGCGGCCGTGCCGGGGTCGAGCGACTGCAGGGAGAGTTCGATGTAGGTGGTGTCGGCGGGGTTGAGTGCGGCGGCGGCGCGCTCGTCAAAGGCCGCCAGGCGGCAGCGGGTGAAGTAGTCCTCGACCTTGTCGCGCACCGCGTCGAACACCGTATCGGCAGCGGCCGTGCCCTCACCGAGCGGCAGCACGGTGGACGCATCGGCGTCGGCCTGCGCGTGCCAGTCGGAGACCTCCTGCGCGGCGGCGAAGAAGGCATCGACGCGCGCCTGGTCAATGCCGGGCTTGCCGCTGCGGTCCTCGACCGCGCCATAAGTGTCGACGATGCGCGCGATCGCGCCGGCGAGATGCGGATCGCCAGCCAGTTCGGCGGGCACCACGCCATCGCCATTCTGGTGCTCGGGGGCGAACAGCTTCTCGGTCTCCGCGAGGTCGCCCATCGAGATCTCGGCGGTGTCGGGCTTGCCGACGTAGGCCAGCACCTTGGTCGCCGTGGCGAGCAGCCGGGCGCCCTCGGGGTTGTCGGCGTCGATCGCCGCGAGCGGCAGGCCGTCGACGCCACGGAACAGCACGTCCGGATCCTTCAGCACCGCGCACACCCAGCGCGTGGCATCCACGATCTCAGGCGCGCGGATGCTGCCATCGTCGTCCGAGTCGAGCAGTTGCAGGGTGCGGGTGTCGAACTCCAGCCCCGAAGTGGGGCAGGCCAGCACCGACCACAGCTTCTGGTCGAGTTCGCCGAGGTGGCGCAGATCGTCCGCGGTCTCGATCCTGACCTGGTCAAAGCCGCCGGAGCGGAAGAACCTCCACTGATAGCCCTTTTTCTTGCCTTCGTCGCTCATTTTTTCGATCACTCCCTGTCGTTATGCGGGTGTGCAACCCGCTAGGCATGCGATGGGAGAAATGGTGCGCCGGAATCCGGGCCGGGACAAGAAGTGGACTTCCCGAATCCGGCCTTTACGCAGGCGAGCGAAGGCGGAGCGCTCCGGCTCAGCCGTAGGCACCGACGAACGGGTTGCTGTCGCGCTCCTCGCCAAAGGTCGAGGTGGGGCCGTGGCCCGGGATGAAGGTGATGTCGTCGCCGAGCGGGAAGAGCTTCTCGCGGATTGAGCGGATCAGGGTCTGGTGGTCGCCGCGCGGGAAGTCGGTGCGACCGATCGAGCCCGCGAACAGCACGTCACCGACGATGGCAAGGCGTGCGCCCGCATGCACGAAGACGACGTGGCCGGGGGTATGCCCGGGGGTGTGGAGGACCTGCAGGGTCTCCTCGCCCACCGTCACCGTGTCGCCGTCGTGCAGCCAGCGGTCGGGCTCGAAGGATTCGACGTCGGGAAAGCCGAACATCTTGCTCTGCTGCGGCATGCCCTCGATCCAGAAGCGATCTTCCTCCTGCGGCCCCTCGATCGGCACGCCGAGTTCGCGCGCCAGCCTCGCGGTGCCGCCGGCGTGGTCGATGTGGCCGTGGGTGATCAGGATCTTCTCGACGCTGACGCCGAGCTCGGCGACCGCAGCGAGGATGCGGTCGAGATCGCCGCCCGGGTCGACCACCGCCGCCTTCTTCGTGCGCTCGCACCACAGGATGCTGCAGTTCTGCTGGAAGGGGGTGACCGGGACGATGGTGGCCTGGATCATTGGCGGCGGGCTCCTGAAGACATGAAAGCGCAGCAGTTTAGCGGATGCACGCCGCACACCGCTGCCCGCGTACAAAGAACTGCGGCTTGCGCCGCGCCCCCAAGCCGCCCCTGCCGCGAGGCCCGCGCAGGAACGCCGGCAGGCGCGAACGCGGCTTCCGTCCTCGTCACCCACGCTGGTTGCTGCGCGGCCTGGTTCGCG
>JBEOKH010000589.1:0-10863 GCA_040275625.1 Thauera sp.
AGCGCCGCACCCACGGCACGCACCACGGCCTCGGCCTGCGCGCCGGCCACGCCGATCAGCGCGACGTCGGCGCGCGCGTCGGCAAGCTTGACCTTGCTGCGCAGCACGTACATCGAGAACTTCTTCAGGAAGGCGGGCAGGATGTCGGCCGACAGCGCCAGCGCATGGCCACCGTCCTCGGTCCATACCAGCAGGCTGGCGATCATCCGGCCCTTGGGCGAATTGAAACTGTTCCACGCCGCGGTGTCGGCCTCCATGTGCTTGACGTCGTTCGACACCAGGTTGTGCAGGAAGGCGGCCGAATCGGGGCCTTGCGAGCGGATCGTTCCCAGGTGCAGCAGCGGCACCGCGACGGTGGCGTCATCGACCGCGCGTGCCTCGCTGGCGGCGTCGGAGAAGGTTACGGAGGGGGCGGCTTCATCGACGGTGGCGCCGAGGCGGGCGAGGTGTTCAGTCCAGGCGGTCATGGTGTGTTTGGGGGCCTCTCGGGTTGGACGGCTGTGGGAAGCGCCGTGGGCCCGGTCGGGCCAGCGCGCGCGATGCAGTATTATATGCGCCCTCCCTGTGGCGGTCGCCCCTGCCGGCCGCGAGGGATTGTCGTTTTCCATTTCCTGCCATGAAGCGTCTGCTCTTCCGCCTGCTGCTGCTTTTCCTCGTGCTCGCGGCGCTCGTCGGCGCTGCGGGCTGGTGGTACGCGCATCGGCCGCTCGCGCTCGGCACCGACAAGGTCGAATTCATCGTCGCGCGCGGGATGGGCATGCGTCAGGCCGCGGGCGCGATCGAGCGCGCCGGGGTCGGTGTGGATGCGCGCCTGCTCGCGCTGCTGGCGCGGCTCACCGCGCGCGATGCGCGCATCAAGGCGGGCAGCTACGAGGTGCACGCCGGCATCACGCCCTGGCAACTGATCCTCAAGCTCTCGGACGGCGACGTCACCCAGGGCGAGCTGCTGCTGCCCGAGGGCTGGACCTTCCGTCAGTTGCGCCAGATGCTCGAAGCGCATCCCGACCTCGAGCCCGACACCGCCGGCCTCAGCGAGGCCGAGATCCTCGCGCGCATCGGGGCACGCGAGACGCGTGCCGAGGGGCTCTTCTTCCCGGACACCTACCTGTTCGACAAGCGCTCCGGCGCGCTGGCGGTGTTGCAGCGCGCCTACGCTGCGATGCAGGCGCGTGTCGATGCGGCGTGGGACGAGCGCGACCCGGCGACGCCGCTCGCCTCGCCCTATGAGGCGCTGATCCTCGCCTCAATCGTCGAGAAGGAGACCGGCCGCGCGGAGGATCGTGGCCTGGTCGCCTCGGTGTTCGCCAACCGGCTGCGCATCGGCATGCGCCTGCAGACCGACCCGACGGTGATCTACGGCCTTGGCCCGGACTTCGACGGGCGCCTGCGCCGGGGGCACCTCGACACCGACCATCCGTGGAACACTTACACCCGCGCCGGGCTGCCGCCGACGCCGATCGCGATGCCCGGCGAAGCCGCGCTGCGCGCTGCGCTGCAGCCGCAGCAGAGCGATTTCCTCTACTTTGTCGCACGTGGCGACGGCAGCAGCGAGTTTTCGCGTGATCTCGCCGCGCACAATCGCGCAGTCAATAAATACATCCGCAACGGAGGCGGAGGATGAGCCGTATGCCGCCGCGCTTCAACGCGCCGAACCTGAGCCCGAATATCCCCGCGCCTGCGCCGGTCGCCGCGCCGGCCGCGGCCGGCGCACCGCCACGCGGCCGCTTCGTCACCTTCGAAGGCATCGATGGCGCCGGCAAGAGCAGCCAGATCGCCGCCGTGGTCGCGCTCCTGCAGGCCGCGGGCGTCGCCGTCGAGCAGACCCGCGAGCCCGGTGGCACGGCGCTCGGCGAGCGCCTGCGCGAACTGCTGCTGCACGAGCCGATGCACCTCGAGACCGAGGCGATGCTGATGTTCGCTGCACGCCGCGAGCATCTCGCCGCGCGCATCGGGCCGGCGCTCGACGCCGGGCGCTGGGTGGTGTGCGATCGCTTCTCGGACGCCACCTTCGCCTACCAGGTCGGTGGCCGCGGCCTGGAGCGCGACAAGTTCGACGCCCTCGAGGCCTGGGTCCATCCCGGGCTGCAGCCCGACCTCACCCTGCTGTTCGACCTCGACCCGGCGGTCGCCGCCGCGCGCGTGGCCTCCACCGGCGTCGACCCCGACCGCTTCGAGCGCGAGCAGCGCGACTTCTTCGAGCGCGTGCGCGCGGCCTACCTCGAGCGTGCGCGGCGCGCTCCACAGCGCATCTGCGTGATCGACGCCGACCGCACGCCGGCGACGATCCGCGCCGACGTCGAGCGCGTCGTGCGCGAGCGCCTCCTCTCATGATCCACCCCTGGCTGCAGCCCACCTGGACGCGGCTCGTCGAACTCGGTGAGCGCTTGCCGCACGCGCTGTTGTTCGTCGGTCCGGCAGGCCTTGGCAAGCGCGAACTGGCCGAGGCGCTCGCGGCGCGCCTGTTGTGCGACGCGCCGCGCGCCGACGGCCACGCCTGCGACCAGTGCGAACCCTGTCAGTGGCGGCTCACCGGCAACCACCCCGACCTGAAGAGCCTGGTGCCCGCGGCCGAGCTCGCCGCCGCGACAACGGAAGGCGAGGGCGAGGGCGAGCCCGCGGCGCGCGAGACCGGCGCCAAGGCAGCCTCCACGCAGATCGTGATCGATCAGGTGCGTGCGCTGCAGGCGGCGCTGAACGTCACCGGGCACCATGGTTCGCGCCGGGTGGTGGTGGTCGACCCGGCTGAGGCGATGAACGGCTACACCGCCAACGCCTTGCTCAAGCTGCTCGAAGAACCCCCTGTGGGCTGTGTGTTCGTGCTGGTGTCCTCGGCGCCACGCCGGCTGCTGCCCACCATTCGCAGCCGCTGCCAGCAGTGGCTCTTCGCTCGTCCGGACGAAGCCGCGCGCGCACATTGGGCGGCACATGCCGACAAGGAGGCGCGCGCGTTGCTGGCGCTCGGCAGCGGCATGCCGCTGGCGGCGGAGCGCCTCGCGCAGGCGGGCGGTGCAGCCCTGCACGCGCGCTTCGTGCGTGACATCGGTGATCTGCAGGCCGCCGACGCGCTGCGCCTGGCTGCGCAGTGGGAGGCGTGGCTGAGGTCGAAGGAGGCGCTGGCTGCCGGCTTCGGCCTGCCCGAACTCGCCGACTGGATGCAGCGCTGGGTCGGTGACCTCGCGGCGCTCCGCCTTGGCGGGCGGGTGCGCTTCTTTCCCGCCCAGGAAGCCGTGCTCGCCGCACTGGCGAGCCGCATGAGCGTGGCCGCAGCAAGCGCCTGCTACAATGAGCTCGCCCAGATTCGCAAGGTGTCGAGACACCCGCTGAGCCTGAGGCTCGTGCTGGAGGACATGCTGATGCGTTACACCCGCGCCGTTGCCGGAGCCCGTGGATGACCGAAGGCGCCCGTCCTGCCATGACCCGGCCGAGCGTGTTGTCGCTCAACATCAACTCGAAGTCGGCGCTGTATGCGGCGTACATGCCATTCCTCCTCAATGGCGGCTTCTTCGTACCCACGCCCAAGAGCTACAAGCTCGGCGACGAGGTCTTCATGCTGCTGCAGCTGATGGACGACGCCACCCGCCACCCGGTGGCAGGCACCGTGGTCTGGCTGACGCCGAACGGTGCCCAGGGCGGCAAGGCGCAGGGGATCGGTGTGCATTTTTCGCCCGACGAGTCGAGCAAGGTGCTGCGCGATCGCATCGAAAAGATACTCGCCGGCCATCTCGGCTCGAGCCGGCCCACCCATACGCTGTAGTTTCGGTGCCGCGGCCGCCTGGCGGTGCGCACCCTCTCCTTGTTCAGGATGCGGATGTTCGTCGATTCACATTGCCATCTCGATTTCCCCGACCTCGCCGAGCGCGAGGACGCCATCCTCGGCACCATGGCCACCCACAACGTGGGCTGCGCGCTGTGCATCAGCGTCAGGCTCGAGGACTTTCCGCGCGTGCGTGCGCTCGCAGAGCGGCATGCGCACCTGTGGGCTTCAGTAGGCGTGCACCCTGACAACGCCGATTGCGACGAACCCGATGTCGCCCGCCTGATCGCGCTCGCCGATCATCCGAAGGTGGTGGCGATCGGCGAGACCGGGCTCGACTACCACTGGCACAAGGATGCCCCCGAATGGCAGCGTGAGCGTTTTCGCGTCCATATCCGCGCCGCGCGCGCGACCGGCAAGCCACTGGTGATCCACACCCGCAGCGCCGCCGACGACACCCTGCGCCTGATGCGCGAAGAGGGTGCGGGCGAGGCGGGCGGCGTGATGCACTGCTTCACCGAGCACTGGGAGGTCGCAGAGGCCGCGCTGGCATTGGGCTTTTACATCTCGTTCTCCGGCATCGTGAGCTTTCGCAACGCGAAGGAGCTCAAGGAGGTCGCGAAACGTGTACCGCTCGAGCGCCTGCTGATCGAGACCGATTCGCCGTATCTCGCACCCGTGCCGCACCGCGGCAAGACCAACGAACCCGGCTGGGTCGTGCATGTGGCGGAGGAAATCGCGCGCCTGCGCGATGTGCCGCTGGCGACCATCGAACAAGCCACCACCGACAACTTCTTCAGGCTCTTCCGCCATGCAAAATTACCGTCCTGATGCCTCTGCCACCGGCCGCGCGCTGCGCCGCCTGATCGCCACCGCTGCGGTCGCCGCCTGCGGCTTCGGCTCGCACGCCGTACTCGCCGGCAGCTACGACGACGCGCTCTCCGCCGCCAACATCGGTGACGCGAAGGAACTCGCCAGCCTGATTCAACGCGGCCTCGATCCTGACACGGTCGACGCGCAGGGCAACACCCTGCTGATCCTCGCCGCGCGCGAGGGCCACACCGCAGCGGTCGAGGCGCTGGTCAAGAACCGTGCCCGCCTCGACTACCGCAACCCCGCGGGCGATTCGGCGCTGATGCTGGCTGTGCTGCGCGGCCATGAGGATACCGCGCGCGCGTTGATCAGGGCCGGAGCAGCCGTCGCCCACGACGGCTGGGCGCCACTGCACTACGCTGCCTTCGAGGGCCGCGACAGCCTGATCGAGCCGATCCTCGGTGCCGGCGCCGATGTGAACGCGCCGGCACCGAACAAGGCCACGGCGCTGATGCTGGCTGCGCGCAATGGCCACATCGACGTCGTGCGCCGCCTGCTGGCCCTGCCGCAGACTGACCTCAATGCCCTCAACGAAGCCGGCCTGTCGGCCGATGCCTGGGCCCTGCAGAACAGCAACACCGACATCGCCGGGCTGATCGAGGCCGAACGTAAACGCCGCGGGCTGCGCCCACCGGCGATGAAGATCACGATTGAGTGAGGCGTGGGGCGGCAGGTTGCAGGCGGCAGGCGTCGGGCGTCGGGATTCGGGCGCTGGTGGGGCTGGGGGCGTTGGCCGGGGGTTCGCGGCTTCCGCCGCTCCTACAGGAGGATCGTGCAGATCCTGCGGCCTCCTTTAGGAGTGGCGGAAGCCGCGAACCCTTCCTCCTCCGCATCGATGCGCCCGCGCCGTCAGTCGCGGAACTTTGGTGCCTGCCTTGTCATGCTGGCGCGCACGGCCGCCTGCAGGTCCTCCGACATCAGCATCGCCGCGTTCCAGGTGGCAACGCGGTCGAGGCCGTCGGCCACGCTGTGGTCGCGGGCGTAGTTGAGCGCGTCCTTGGTGCCGCGGATCGCCAGCGGTGACTTGGCGGCGATGAGGTGGGCGAGCTTCAGCACGCCTTCGAGCAGCGCCGCGGGGGTGTCGAACACGCGATTCACCAACCCGATGCGCGCCGCTTCCTCTGCGCCGACCTTGCGCCCGGTGTAGGCGAGTTCGCGCACCATGCCGTCGCCGATCAGCCGTGGCAGGCGCTGCAGGCTGCCGACGTCGGCGACCATGCCAAGGTCGATCTCCTTGACCGAAAAGCTCGCGTCCGCGGCGCAGTAGCGCATGTCGGCGCAGGCGACCAGGTCCACGCCGCCGCCGACGCAGGCGCCGTGGATGGCGGCGAGCACTGGCTTGCGGCAGCGCTCGAGGCTGGTGAGCGTGTCCTGCAGGTCGAGGATCAGGTTGCGCAGGTTCTCGCGCGTGCGCGCCTCGCAGGCGTCCTTCACCCGCGGCAGGATGCTCATCATCATCTGCAGGTCGATCCCGGCGCAGAAGTGGGCGCCGGCGCCGTGCATCACCGCGACGCGTGCCGCGGGGGTGCGATCGATCCACTGCATCGCGGCGCGCAGGTCCTGCCACATCTGCATGTTCAGCGCGTTGGCCTTGTCGGGACGGTTCAGCGTCACCACGGCGACCTGGCCGTCGAGGCCGATGTGCAGGGTGTCGAACCGGGGCAGGGGGATGGCCGGGGCGGTGGGAGAGGCGATGGCCTGGCCGGCGAGCGTGGCGGGGGTGGTGGCAGATGAGGTGACAGATGAGGTGACAGATGAGGTGACAGATGAGGTCGCAGAGCCGGACCTGGACCTGGAACCAGTTGCGTCGGTGGTCTTCTCGATCGTGGCTGCAAGCTCCGTGCCCTGCTTGATCGCGCGCTTGGCGTCGAGCTCGGCGGCCACGTCGGCGCCGCCGATCAGATGCACCCGCATGCCGGCTCCGAGCAGTGCGGGCTGAAGTTCGCGCTGCGGTTCCTGGCCGGTGCACAGGATCACGTTATCCACCGCCAGCACCTCTTCCTTGCCGGCGATCGTCACGTGCAGGCCGGCGTCGTCGATGCGGTGGTAGGTCACGCCCGCGATCATCTTCACGCCGCGGTTCTTGAGCGCGGTACGGTGGATCCAGCCCGTGGTCTTGCCCAGGCCTTCGCCGACCTTGCTGGTCTTGCGCTGCAGCAGCACGATCTCGCGCGGCGCGGTGTCCAGGTGCGGCTTCATGAGGCCGCCGCGGCGGGCGTAGCGGGCGTCGATGCCCCATTCTGCGTAGAACTTTTCCGGCGCCAGGCTGGGGCTGACCCCCTCGTGGCTGAGGTATTCCGCGACGTCGAAGCCGATGCCGCCCGCGCCGAGGATGGCGACGCGGCGCCCCACCGGTTTCTTGTCGCGTAGCACGTCCAGGTAGCCGAGCACCTTGGGGTGATCCACGCCCTCGATGTCGGGCACACGCGGCACGATGCCGGCGGCGAGCACGACCTCGTCGAATTTTCCGGCGAGCTCGGCCGCCGTCACGCGCATGTTCAGCTTCAGCGCGACGCCGGTCTGCTCGATGCGGCGGCCGAAGTAGCGCAAGTTCTCGGCGAACTCTTCCTTGCCCGGGATCTGCATCGCGATGTTGAACTGCCCGCCGATGCGCGCACCGGCCTCGAACAGTGTGACCTTGTGGCCGCGCTCGGCGGCGGTGGTGGCGAAGGCGAGGCCCGCCGGGCCGGCGCCGACCACCGCGATGGTGCGCGGCGTGGTGGTCGGTTCGATCACCAGCTCGGTCTCGTGGCAGGCGCGCGGATTGACCAGGCAGGAGGTGATCTTGCCGGCGAAGGTGTGGTCCAGACAGGCCTGGTTGCAGGCGATGCAGGTGTTGATGTCGGCACCGCGACCTGCCGCGGCCTTGCGCACGAAGTCCGCGTCGGCGAGGAAGGGCCGCGCCATCGACACCATGTCGGCCTTGCCCTCGGCGAGGATGGCCTCGGCAATCTCGGGCGTGTTGATGCGGTTGGTGGCGATCAGCGGGATGCCGACGTGGTCCTTGAGCTTTTGCGTCACCCAGGCGAAGCCGGCGCGCGGCACGCAGGTGGCGATGGTGGGGATGCGGGCCTCATGCCAGCCGATGCCGCTGTTGATCAGCGTGGCGCCGGCGGCCTCGATCGCCTGGGCGAGCTGCACCACCTCCTCGAAGCTCGAGCCGTCCTCGACCAGATCGAGCATCGACAGCCGGAAGATGATGATGAACTCACGCCCGAGGCGTTCGCGCGTGCGGCGCACGATCTCGGTGGCGAAGCGGATGCGGTTCTCGTAAGCGCCGCCCCATTCGTCCGTGCGTTTGTTGGTGTGAGCGACGATGAACTCGTTGATCAGGTAGCCCTCGGAACCCATGATCTCGACCCCGTCGTAGCCGCCCTCGTGGGCGAGTTCGGCGCAGCGCACGAAATCCTCGATGGTGCGCTCGACGTCGGCGGCGGACAGTTCGCGCGGTGCGAAGGGCGCGATTGGCGCCTGGATCGGGCTGGGCGCGACCAGCTCGGGGTGGTAGGCGTAACGGCCGAAGTGCAGGATCTGCAGGGCGATCTTGCCGCCCTCGCGATGCACCGCGTCGGTGATCACGCGGTGGTGCGCGGCTTCTTCCGGGGTAGTCAGCGTGGCGCCACCGCTCCACGGCCGGCCTTCGGCGCTGGGGGCGATGCCGCCGGTGACGATGAGCCCGACGCCGCCGCGCACGCGCTCGGCGTAGAAGGCCGCCATGCGCTCGAAGCCGCCTTCGGCCTCTTCCAGGCCGACGTGCATCGAGCCCATCAGGAAGCGGTTGGGCAGGGTGGTGAAGCCGAGCTCCAGGGGGCGGAACAGGTTCGGATAGGTGGCCATCGTCTCGCTCGCAGTTGTTCTTGGGGTCTTGGGTGGTGCCGGGGGATTCCGGGTGGTGTTGTCCGGGGCTGGCCGCATGGCCGGACGAGGACGCGAGCGAGGCCAACTCGCGCGCGAGAGGGGGAGGGGGAACGGGCGCGCCGGCAGGCAGTCCCCGTCCGACTATGCAACCAGTTGCACAACTGTAAAAGATCGACGCCAACTATGCAACGCGTTGCATGATCGCGCGGCGCACGGCTAGACTCCGCCCATGTCGCTCGCCCACGCCCTGCTCACTTCGCTGCTCGAACAGTCCTCGTCAGGCTACGACCTGGCGCGACGCTTCGACAAGTCCATCGGCCACTTCTGGCAGGCCACGCATCAGCAGATCTACCGCGAGCTTGGCCGCATGGAAGATGCCGGCTGGATTCGTTCCGAGCCCGATCCGGAGGCTGGCCGAACGCGCAAGCGCAGCTACAGCGTACTGCCCGCCGGGCGTGACGAACTGATGCGCTGGGCCGCGCAGTCGGCCCCGCTGCCCGAGCTGCGCGACGAATTCATGGTCCGCCTGCGCGCCGATGCCGCCATCGGTCCGCTCGGCCTGATCCCCGAACTCGAGCGCCGGCGGGCTTTGCACGCGGAGAAGCTGAGCGCCTACCGTGCCATCGAGGCACGCGACTTTCCCTCCGAGGCCAGCGCGTCGCGCCAGCGCCGTATCCATCACCTGATCCTCAAGGCAGGCATCCAGTATGAGGAAGGCTGGATCGCGTGGTATGACGAGGCGCTCGGGATGCTTGCACACGCGTGAGCGCAGGGTGCCTGCTTCGGGCGCCGCTCATGGCTGGACGCCGGTACGGAGCATCCCGACCATGGCGGTGGCGATCTCGCGCGGCGTGCGCTTGCCTTCGCGGTACCACAGGTAGACCCAGTTCATGCCGCCGAGCAGGAACAGGCGCAGCAGTGACCGGTCGGTGCCCGCACGCAGCGGCAAGGCGTCGATCAGGGTCTTGAAGACCGCCTCGTAGGCGGCACGGTGGGGGCGGATCTCCTGCAGGAGCTCGTCGCTCTGCGCGCGGGCGAGATTGCTGCCTGCCAGTCGGTCGACCGAGGTGCCGCCGACGATGCCCTCGATGTGCGCCTCGCAGGCGCGACGCAGGCACTCCCAGGGATCATCGCTGCTCCGCGCTGCCGCCTTGACCTGTTCCAGCGTGTGTTCGAAACCTTCGCGGTGCACCGCGAGGAACAGTTCGCGCTTGGACGAGAAGTAGTGGTAGACCGAACCGGGCAACAAGCCGACGTTGCGCGCGATGTCGCGGATCGAGGTGCGATCGTAGCCTTCTGCGGCGAACAGGCGTGCGGCGGCGTCGAGGATCAGGCGGCGGCGCTCGGTCGGTTCCTGGTCGCCTCCGGCGCCGGCCTCGGCTCTTTCGCCGCGCGAAAGGCGCTCGGTGAGCATGCCGCGGGCGAGAAGGCGGCGCTGCGCTTCGGTCAGCACCTCGATACCGTCCACTTCATGTTCCGTCAGCGCCTGCAGGCGCTTCACCGCCGTTTCCAGGCCGTGCTTCTGCCACAGGTAGCGCACACCCGAGGGCGAGATCCTGAGTCCCGACTGACGCAGACGTTCCGCCACCGCCACCTGGCCGAGCTCGGGCGCCTCACGGGCGAGGCGCAGGATAGCCGTTTCGGCGTCAGGCATCGGGGGGGCGTGGGCAGCGGCAGCGGGTATCTCGGTCATTGGGTGAGGCGTGGCGATCATCTTCGGCTGGTGCGGATTTTCCGCTCTGTCGGCTTGAAAAGCGAGAGCAGCGGCGGGGCAGCGATGCGGCGCCGGCGCGGCAAAGGTTCGCGGCTTCCGCCGCTCCTACCCCAACCCGCGCCCCTCCGGTGACCCGCAGGAGCGGCAAAAGCCGCGAACCTCAACCCTCCGGTCTCGTGTAGGAGCGGCAAAAGCCGCGAACCTCAACCCTCCGGTCTCGTGTAGGAGCGGCGGAAGCCGCGAACCTCAACCCTCCGGTCTCCCGCAGGAGGACCGAAAGCCGCGGGCTCTTCTCGCCGGCTCATGAGCGCGCGCCGCCTGGCGGCGGACCCCGACGTCGTTGGATTGTTCGAATTGCCGAGGGAGATCGCAAAGAAAATCAGCAATAAAAATTACTTGAACAAGTGTTTGACAAGTTAGTCAGTCAGGCGCTATCTTTCCTCCACCACAAAAGAGCAGCACGCGCTTCGCGGAGCTGCCGTCCGGTGGTCGGAACGATCCGGCCACCACACCAACCATCTGGAGGAAACATGAGACTCGTCAAACTCGCAGCAGCCCTGTCCGCCGCCTTCACCCTCAGTTCGGCTGCGTTCGCCGACATCACCATCGGGGGTAGAGCAAGCAGTCGTGTCACCAGCCGCCATTTCGATCACGGTAGGTCGAG
>JBEOKH010000590.1:0-11862 GCA_040275625.1 Thauera sp.
GCCGCGCGCCGCCACCTGCAGGCCGCCGTCGAAGCATTCGATCACCGGCGCGTCCTCGGCGCGGCCGGCGAGGGCGTTGGCGATGCGCATCAGGCGGCGGTCGAGCACGCCCGCCCACGGCACGCCAATGCGGCGATGGCCGTGGCGGCCGCCGTCCTGGATCGAGGCGAAGGCGCCGGGGGAGACGATCTCGAGTTCGGTCCGGGTCGTCATGCTGCGTCCTCCGTAAGGCTGTCAGCGGCAGGGCTGGCGAGCAGCCACTGCATCGGGTCGATGTCGCCGTTGCGCAGCCCGGCCTCGAGCGCGCGGCATTCTTCCGCGCTCACCGGGTTGAAGCGCACCGTGTCGCCGGCGGCGAGCAGCGAGGGCGCGGCGCGGCGGGCGTCGAACAGCGGCACCGGGCAGCGCCCGAGCAGATGCCAGCCGCCGGGGCTTTCCCACGGGTAGATCGCGGTGAGCCCGGTGGCGATCGCCACGCTACCGGCCGGAACGCGCACGCGCGGCTGGCTGCGCCGCGGCAGGCGCAGGCGTTCGGGCAGGTCGCCCATGAACGGGAATCCGGGCAGGAAGCCGAGCATGTACACCAGGTATTCGGTGCCGCTGTGCAGCGCGATCACCTCGGCCGCATCGACACCGAGGGTTTGCGCGACCTCGGCGAGGTCGGGTGCGGCCTCGCCCTCGTAGCACACCGGCAGGCGCCAGTGGCGGCCGTTGACCGGCGTGCCGTGCTCGGCGGCGGCGACCAGTGGCTGCAGGGCGGCGAGCAGGGTGTCGCGGTCGGTGGCGAGCGGGTCAAAGAACACCGTCAGCGAGCGGAAGGTGGGCATGGTCTCGATCACGCCCGGCAACTCGCCCGCCTGCAGCAGGCGGGCGATGGCGGCGTCGAGCGCGTTGACCGCGGCCAGCAGGGCGGGATCGATGACGTTGCCGAATTCGATCGTCAGGGCGGCGTCGCCGGCATCGAGGATGCGGAAGCTCACGGCGGTCTCCTATATTTAGAGCGATGAGGTGGAGGCGGCGCGCGCCGCCTGGTCGTAGCGCCCGGACAGCGTGCGCAGCAGGCGCGCCAGCTCGGAGATCTGGCTGTTGTCTCCGGCGCTGCCGGTGAAGCCCGGCATCAGGCAGGCCTCGCGCACGTCGCGGTAAGCCATGCAGGTCGCGCGGCCCTGCTCGGTGACCGAGAAGAAGGCTTCCTTGCCGCGCTTGGTGCTCTGCACCAGGCCGAGCCCGGCGAGCTTGCGCAGCGAATAGGAGACCACATGGGTGTCTTCCACATTGAGCACGAAGCCGATGTCGGCGAGGCGCTTCTCGGTATCGCGATGGGCGACGTGGTGCAGCACGAGGACATCGATTGGCGTCATGTCCTTGACGCCGGCCGCGGTCATGCAGCGCATCATCCAGCGCGCGAAGGCGTGCCACGCGATGATCAGGCCGAACTCGAGCTCGGACAGCTCGGGGGACTTCGACGACACCAGATGCTGGGAAGAAACGATGCGGTTGCTGTCGGTCACGGAAGTCTCCTTTCACGTTTAGAAGATGTTTTGCTTAAAAAACGTCTACGTTTTGTTGACAAGATACCCATAAAATCTCTATCGTGCAATAACGGTGACTTATCGCAGGTCGTCGCCGCCCGAACGCAACGCCCAGGAGCTTCGTGCTCCTCACCTTCAGGAGTACTCGCCATGACGTTCTTGCATCCCCTCTTCAAGACGATCGCCGCATCGCTGGTCGGGGTCGGCATCGCCACCGCCGCACAGGCCCAGACCGCGTGGGACATGCCCACCCCGTATCCGGCCAGCAACTTCCACACCGAGAACATCCAGCAGTTCGCCAAGGAGGTCGATGCGGCCACCGGCGGCAAGCTCAAGATCACCGTGCACCCCAACGGCTCGCTGTTCAAGGCGCACGAGATCAAGCGCGCCGTGCAGTCCGGGCAGGCGCAGATCGGCGAGCTGATCATCTCCGGGCTGGCCAACGAAGACGCGCTCTACGCGCTCGACACCGTGCCCTTTCTGGCCACCGGCTACGCCGACTCCAGGAAGCTGTGGCAGGCCTCGAAGGCGGCGGTGGAGGCGCGCCTTGCCAAGAACGGCCTCAAGATCCTCTATTCGGTGGCGTGGCCGCCGCAGGGTCTGTATTCCATGACCGAGCTCAAGACCATCGGCGACCTCAAGGGCATGAAGATCCGCTCCTACAGCCCGACGGTCGCGCGCATGATCGAGCTGATGGGTGGCCAGCCGGTGACCGTGCAGGCCGCCGACCTCACCCAGGCGCTGTCGACCGGCGTGGTGTCGGCCAACCTGACCTCGTCGGCCACCGGCTACGACACCAAGAGCTGGGAGCAGCTCAGCCACTACTACGACATCCAGGCCTGGCTGCCGAAGAACATCGTGTTCGTGTCGAAGAAGGCCTTCGATGCGCTCGACCAGCCGAGCCGCGATGCGTTGCTCAAGGCGGCTGCGGTCGCCGAGGAGCGCGGCTGGAAGGTGTCCGAAGAAAAGACCGCCTGGTACATCGACCAGCTCAAGGCCAACAAGATGACGGTCCAGCCGGCCCCCGCGGCGCTGCAGGCCGAGCTGCTCAAGATCGGCGAGAAGATGACCGCCGAGTGGGTGGAGAAGGCCGGTCCCGACGGCCAGGCCATCCTCGACGCCTATCGCAAGCTCAAGTAATCCGCTTCTCCATGGGGCCCGCCCGCACGGGCCCCGCCTCTTCCGGAGACCGCCATGAGAGCGCTTCTCGATTCCCTGTATCGCCTGGCCGGCGTGCTCGCCGCGGTCGGCATGGTCGCCACCCTGGTGCTGGTCGCCGTCGGCATCTTCACCCGGCCGCTCGGCATCTACGTCCCGGGCACCGACGACTACGCCGGCTACGCGATGGCGGCCTGCGGCTTCCTTGCGCTGGCCTACACCTTCAAGCACGGCGAGCACATCCGCGTCACCCTGGTGATCGAGCGCGCCGGGCCGCGCCTGCGCGCGGCGCTGGAGTGGTTCGCGCTCGCCACCGCCACCGCGGTCGCGGCCACGCTGGCGTTCTACGCCCTGCGCCTGGTGCTGCAGTCGCACGAGTTCGAGGAGATCTCGCAGGGCGTGGATGCGACGCCGCTGTGGATTCCGCAGCTGTCGATGGCGATCGGCGCGATCGTGCTGCTGATCGCGCTCGTCGACGACCTGGTGATGACCACCCTGGGCCGCGCACCGACGCGACTCGCCAACCACAGCGGCGAAGCCGCGCGCATGGAATGAGGAGCGCGTCATGGAATTGATGATTGCGGCCGCGATGATCGGCCTGATGCTGACGCTGCTCGCCGGCGGGGTGTGGATCGGCCTGGCTCTGATGGCGATCGGCATCCTCGGCATGCTCGGCTTCACCCCGCGCGCGCCCGGCGACGGGATGGCGGTGGCGATCTGGGGCGCCGGCTCTAGCTGGACCCTGACCGCGCTGCCGTTGTTCCTGTGGATGGGCGAGATCCTGTTCCGCACCAAGCTGTCCGAAGACATGTTCAAGGGCCTGTCGCCCTGGCTCGAGCGCCTCCCGGGCCGCCTGCTCCACACCAACATCATCGGCTGCACGCTGTTTGCCGCGGTGTCGGGCTCGTCGGCGGCAACCTGCGCCACCATCGGCAAGATCGCGCTGCCCGAGCTCGAGCGCCGCGGCTATCCCGAGTCGATGGCGCTCGGCACCCTGGCCGGCGCCGGCACCCTCGGCCTGCTGATCCCGCCCTCGATCATCATGATCGTGTATGGCGTCGCGGCCGACGTGTCGATTTCCAAGCTCTTCATCGGCGGCGTGCTGCCCGGCATCCTGCTGGCGAGCCTGTTCATGGGCTGGGTGGTGGTGTGGTCGCTGATGAACCCGGACAAGATCCCCGCCGCCGACCTGAAGACCACCTTCGTCGAGAAGCTCGTCGCCTCGAAGAACCTGATCCCGGTGATCCTGCTCATCGGCGGCGTGCTCGGCTCGATCTACAGCGGCGTCGCCACCGCCACCGAGGCGGCGGCGATCGGCGTGATCGGCAGCCTGATCATCGCCGCCAGCCAGCGCACGCTCAACCGCAAGAGCTTCTTCGGTGCGCTGATGGGCGCCACCCGGCTGTACTGCATGATCGCGCTCATCCTCGCCGGCTCGGCCTTCCTGACCCTGGCGATGGGCTACATCGGCCTGCCGCGCCACCTCGCGGAGTGGATCGGCGCGCTCGGCCTCAGCCCGGCGATGCTGCTGGTGGCGCTGGCGATCTTCTACGTGCTGCTCGGCTGCTTCCTCGACGGCATCTCGATCGTGGTGCTGACGATGGCGGTGCTGATGCCGACCATCCAGAGCGCGGGCATCGATCCGCTGTGGTTCGGCATCTTCGTGGTGGTCGTGGTGGAGATGGCGCAGGTCACGCCGCCGGTGGGCTTCAACCTGTTCGTGCTGCAGGGCCTGACCGGGCGCGACATGACGGTGATCGCGCGCTACGCGCTGCCCTACTTCCTGCTGATGGTGCTGGCGGTGGTGCTGCTCTACGTGTTTCCGGGCCTGGTCACCTGGCTGCCGGGGAAGATGATCGGTTGATGCGGTGCCGGCCTGGCTTTAGCCGCCGGTGCCAGCATTTTTGTTCGCGGTCGGCGTGGCGGCAGCCTGCGCGCAGCGCGCCTCGGAGGCGATCCAGTCATGCACGGTGGCCACCCGCGGGTCGGCGAGCGCGCCGGCCGAATACACCAGGCAGTAGCGCTTGCCGGTCGCCACCGTGTTTGCGAAGGGCGCCACCAGCCGCCCGCTGGCGAGTTCATTGGTGATCAGCGTGCGGCGCGCGATCGCCACCCCCATGCCGGCGATCGCGCACTGCATGGTGATGTGGTTGCGGTTGAACATGTAGCCGCGCCGCACCTCGACCTGCGGCGCACCGATGGCCTTGAGGTAGCGCTCCCACTCGGCATAGGGCGGGCTGCCGCGCCAGGCGGTCATGTCGTGGAGGAGCGGGTAGTGCTGCAGCGCATCGGGCGAGTCCAGCGCCGGGCGGCCTTCGAGCAGGCGCGGCGAACACACCGGGAAGATCTCTTCCTCGAGCAGCACCGTGCTCTGGAAGCCGGGATAGGTGCCGTCGTTGAGGTCGATCGCGAGGTCGAACTCGCCGTCGCGCAGCGAATAGGTGCTGTCCTCGGCCACCACCTGCAGCTCGATCTGCGGAAAGCGTTCCATCAGCCGCGGCAGTCGCGGCACCAGCCAGGTGGCGAGAAACGACGGCAGGGTGCGCACCCGCACCACGCCGCTCAACGCGCCGCCGCGCAGGCGGCCGATGGCCAGTTCCACCGCGGCATAGGCCGGATCGACGGCGACGAGCAGGCGCTTGCCGGCGTCGGTGAGCTCGAGGCGGCGTGGCAGGCGGCGGAACAGGCGCTGGCCGAGCCAGTCCTCGAGCAGCTTGATCTGCTGGCTCACCGCGCCGGTGGTGATGTGCAGTTCCTCGCCGGCGCGGGTGAAGGACAGGTGGCGGGCGGCGGCCAGGAAGACCCGGAGCCGGGTGTGCACCTGGGAAGGCGTGTTCGGCAGCATGGTTTAATTTTTCTAAAGCAAAGATAAAAAACTATCGATCGACGCGCCGAAATTGGCCAGTGAGAATGTCGGTCATGCAGCGATAAGTATTTTCATGCTTAGCGAAATTAAAGCAAGCCACTTTTTTAACCGGAGTCCCACCATGTCCATCAGCGTTCTCGACCTGTTCAAGATCGGCGTCGGCCCCTCCAGCTCGCACACCGTCGGGCCGATGCGTGCGGCGCACGATTTCGTCGTCGAACTGCAGCAGCGCACGCCGCTGGACGCGGTGCGGCGCATCGAGGTCAAGCTCTACGGCTCGCTGTCGGCGACCGGCGTCGGCCACGGTACCGACCGTGCGGTGGTCGCCGGCCTGATGGGCGCACGCCCGGACGAGGTCGATCCGGATTTTCTCGTTGAAGCGGTCGATGCGGTGCGTCTCGACGCCAGCCTGCCCCTGCCCGGCGGCGTGATGGTGCCTTTCGACTGGGCGCGCGACATGCGCCTGTTGCCGGTGAGTCTGCCCTACCACCCCAACGCGATGCGCATTGCCGCGCACGGCGACGAGGGCGTGCTGTACCAGAACACCTACTACTCGGTCGGTGGCGGTTTCGTCATCGACGAGGCGCAGGCGCAGTCGGGCGAGTCGGCCGAGGCGGCGGTCGAACTCCCCTATCCCTTCGACGACGGTGCCCAATTGCTCGAGCAGTGTCGTCGCCACGGCCTGCGCATCAGCGAGCTGATGCTCGCCAACGAAAGCGCCTGGCGCAGCGAGGCCGAGACCCGCGCCGCCCTGCAGCGCATCTGGGCCGTGATGCGCGCCTGCGTCGAACGCGGCGTGGGCCACGAGGGCGTGCTGCCGGGCGGACTCAACGTGCGCCGCCGCGCCCCTGCGCTGTATCGCAAGCTCAGCGAGCACAGCGCCGGTCGCAACATGATCAGCGACTCGATGACCGCGCTCGACTGGGTCAACCTCTATGCGCTGGCGGTGAACGAAGAGAACGCCGGCGGCGGCCGCGTGGTGACCGCCCCCACCAATGGCGCCGCCGGCATCATCCCGGCCGTGCTGCACTACTACATGAAGTTCATGCCCGGCAGCAGTGAGCGCGACGTGGAGAACTTCCTCCTCGCCGCCGCCGCGGTCGGCGTGCTGTGCAAGAAGAACGCCTCGATCTCCGGCGCCGAAGTCGGCTGCCAGGGCGAGGTCGGCTCGGCGTGCGCGATGGCTGCCGCCGGCCTCGCCGAAGTGCTCGGCGGCACCCCCGAGCAGGTCGAGAACGCCGCCGAGATCGGCCTCGAGCACAACCTCGGCCTCACCTGCGACCCGGTCGGCGGCCTGGTGCAGGTGCCCTGCATCGAGCGCAACGCGATGGCCTCGATCAAGGCGATCAACGCCGCCCAGCTCGCCCTGCGCGGCGATGGCGCGCATGCGATCTCGCTCGACCAGGTGATCCGCACCATGCGCGACACCGGCCGCGACATGCTCGACAAATACAAGGAAACCTCCCGCGGCGGCCTCGCGGTCAGCTTCCCCGAGTGCTGATCGCGCTCGGGGGGCTGCGCGCGCAGGTCCCGTAACCCGCAGCAAGCGCAGTTCCCACCGTCAAACCCATAGCAAGAAGCAGCAACGAGGAGACATGAAATGACTACCGCAACCCCCACGGCTCTGCAGCGCGTGCTGCGCATGAGCCTGATTTCCCAGATCGCCATCGGTCTGGTCCTCGGCATCGCCCTCGCGCTTATCGCGCCGGGCGCCACCAAATCGGTCGCGCTGCTCGGCGACCTCTTCATCGCCGCGCTGAAGGCCGTCGCGCCGATCCTGGTCTTCGTGCTGGTGGCGGCAGCGATCGCCAACCACAAGCACGGCCAGCCCACGCACATCCGCCCGGTGCTGATCCTCTACCTGCTCGGCACCTTCGCCGCCGCGGTGGTGGCGGTGGTCGCCAGCTTCGCGTTCCCGACCACTCTGGTGCTCGACACCGCGGCTGCGACCGGCAACCCGCCGGGCGGCATCCTCGGGGTGCTCAAGAACCTGCTGCTCAGCGTCGTTTCAAACCCGGTGCGTGCGCTGATGGAAGGCAACTTCATCGGCATCCTGGCGTGGGCGATCGGCCTGGGCGTCGCGCTGCGGCATGCCAGCGACAGCACGCGTGCGATGGTCAATGACCTTGCGGATGCGGTGTCCTCGATCGTGCATCTGGTGATCCGCTTCGCCCCGCTCGGCATCTTCGGCCTCGTCGCCGCCACCATGGGCGAGACCGGCTTCGACGCGCTGCTCGGCTACGGCAAGCTGCTGATGGTGATCGTGGGCTGCATGCTGTTCGTCGCCCTCGTGGTCAACCCGCTGTTCGTGTTCTGGAAGATTCGCAGCAACCCCTATCCGCTGGTGCTCACCTGCCTGCGTGAAAGCGGCGTCACCGCCTTCTTCACCCGCAGCTCGGCCGCCAACATCCCCATCAACCTTGAGCTGTGCAAGCGCCTGGGCCTGCACGAGGACACCTACGCGATCTCGATCCCGCTCGGCGCCACGATCAACATGGGCGGTGCGGCGATCACGATCTCGGTGATGTCGCTCGCCGCTGCGCACACCCTCGGCATCGCGATCGATTTCCCGACCGCGCTGCTGCTGAGCGTGGTGTCCGCGCTCGCCGCTTGCGGTGCGTCCGGTGTGGCGGGTGGCTCGCTGCTGCTGATCCCGATGGCGACCAGCCTGCTCGGCGTCCAGGCCGACGTGGCGATGCAGGTGGTGGCGATCGGCTTCGTGATCAGCGTGGTGCAGGATTCGGCGGAGACCGCGCTCAACTCCTCGACCGACGTCATCTTCACCGCCGCCGCCTGTGCTGGCGAGAGCGGCGAGCCGCTGAATCTGGATCGCGCCTGATCAGCGCACAGGAATTCGCCTGCGGCAACTGCGCGGGCGTGGGCTCCGGAGGCCGTTGCGGCCTCCGGGGGCTCGGGGCTCAGGCCCCGAGCACTCCCCAAGAACATACCTTGTCATGGGGTCCGGCAATCCCCCAACCACTGCAATGGAGTCGTGATGAAAGACAACCCCCAATCCCCCGCGCGCGAGCGCTTCCTCGCCCAGCTGCAGGGCGTGGTCGATCAGATCCGAGCCGACGGCTTCTACAAGGCCGAGCGTGTCATCGACAGCCCTCAGGGCGCCCAGGTCCACCTCGGCAGCGGTGCCGACGTCCTCAACTTCTGCGCCAACAACTACCTCGGTCTCGCCAATGACCCGCGCCTCGTCAAGGCGGCTCAGGACGGCCTGGCCGAGGACGGCTTCGGCATGGCCTCGGTGCGCTTCATCTGCGGCACGCAGTCGGTGCACAAGCAGCTCGAGGCCAGCATCTCGAAGTTTCTCGGCACCGAGGACACCATCCTCTACGGGAGCTGCTTCGACGCCAACGGCGGTCTGTTCGAGACCCTGCTCACCGAAGAGGACGCGGTCATCTCCGACGAGCTCAACCACGCCTCGATCATCGACGGCGTGCGCCTGTGCAAGGCCAAACGCTACCGCTACCGCAACAACGACATGGCCGACCTCGAGGCGCAGCTGCAGGCCGCAGACGCTGCCGGCGTGCGCTTCAAGCTCATCGCCACCGACGGCGTGTTCTCGATGGACGGCGTCATCGCCGACCTCAAGTCCGTTTGCGACCTGGCCGACAAATACGGCGCGCTGGTGATGGTCGACGACTCCCACGCCGTCGGCTTCGTCGGCACGCACGGCCGCGGCACGGCGGAATACTGCGGCGTGGAAGGCCGCGTGGACATCATCACCGGCACGCTCGGCAAGGCGCTCGGCGGCTCCTCGGGCGGCTACACCTCGGGCCACAAGGAGATCATCGAGCTGCTGCGCCAGCGCTCGCGGCCTTATCTGTTCTCGAACACGCTCGCGCCCTCGATCGCGGCGGCGTCGATCAAGGTCATGGAACTGCTCGCCAGTGACGAAGGTCTGGAACTGTGCCGGCGCGTGAAGGAAAACGGTGAACATTTCCGCCGCGAGATGAGCAAGCTCGGCTTCACCCTGGCGGGCAAGGATCACCCGATCGTCCCGGTCATGCTCGGCGACGCGCAACTGGCCGGTCGCATGGCCGAAGAGCTGCTGAAGGAAGGCATCTATGTGATCGGCTTCTCCTTCCCGGTCGTGCCCAAGGGCAAGGCGCGCATCCGCACGCAGATGAGCGCCGCGCACACCACCGCGCAGATCGACCGTGCCGTGGCGGCCTTCGCCAAGGTGGGCAAGGCAATCGGCGCCATTGCCTGACCACCCACCTTCATAACGATTGAGAGGAAACTCATGAAAGCCTTGGTGAAATTGACCCCGTCGGTTGGGCTCACGCTGGCCAGCGTGGATAAACCGGAAGTCGGGCACAACGATGTCCTCATCAAAATCAAGAAGACCGCGATCTGCGGTACGGACATCCACATCTGGAAGTGGGACGAGTGGGCGCAGAAGACCATTCCCGTCCCCATGCACGTCGGCCACGAGTACGTGGGCGAAATCGTCGAAATGGGCCAGGAGGTGCAAGGTTTCAAGATCGGCGACCGCGTGTCGGGCGAAGGGCACATCACCTGCGGTTTCTGCCGCAACTGCCGTGCCGGCCGCCGTCACCTGTGCCGCAACACGGTGGGCGTCGGCGTGAATCGCGCGGGCGCGTTCGCTGAGTACCTGGCGATCCCGGCGGTCAATGCCTTCAAGATTCCGGACGACATCTCCGACGACCTGGCGGCGATCTTCGACCCCTTCGGCAATGCCACTCACACGGCGCTGTCGTTCAACCTGGTCGGCGAGGACGTGCTCATCACCGGCGCGGGCCCGATCGGCATCATGGCCGTGGCGATCGCGCGTCACGTCGGCGCGCGCCATGTCGTCATCACCGACGTCAACGACCATCGCCTGGAACTTGCGCGCAAGATGGGCGCGACCCGCGCGGTGAACGTGAGCCGCGAGAATCTCGCCGACGTGAAGGAAGAACTGCACATGGTCGAGGGCTTCGACGTCGGGCTGGAGATGTCGGGCGTACCGTCCGCGTTCACTTCGATGCTCGAGCACATGAACCACGGCGGCAAGATCGCGCTGCTCGGCATTCCGCCCTCGAACACTGCGATCGACTGGAACCAGGTCATCTTCAAGGGCCTGGAGATCAAGGGGATTTACGGCCGCGAGATGTTCGAGACCTGGTACAAGATGGTCGCGATGCTGCAGAGCGGGCTGGACCTGAGCCCGATCATCACCCACCACTACCCGGTTCAGGACTTCAAGACCGGGTTCGAGACCATGCTCTCGGGCAACAGCGGCAAGGTGATCCTCGACTGGGAAGCGCTGGCCGCCTGACCGTCGTGATGTGGCAATAAGCACAAAGCCCGGGCCTGCCTGGGTTTTGTGCCTTGCAGCGTCGCTTCCTGCAGACGCGGAGCAATTCGCGGACGGGCCGGCCGCGGCGGACCCGGTCCGTGCCCTCAGAGTTCGTCCAGCCGTTCCAGCCAGTGCGCCGCCTGCGCCAGGGTGGCGGCGCGCTCGCCTTCGGCCATCTTCGCCCACGCCTTGTAAGGCATCGCCATGCGCGGGTTGCGTGCGAAGCGGGCCTCGTGGCGCAGCAGGAAATCCCAGTACAGGCTGTTGAAGGGGCAGGCGGGCTTGGCGCGCGTGCCGCCCGCGCGGCCATGGCGGCGCCTGGGGTCGTAGGCGCAGCCCTTGCAGTAGTCCGACTGCTTGCCGATGTAGCTCGCCGCGCCGGCGTAGGGCTTGCTGGCGATCACGCCGCCGTCGGCGAACTGGCTCATGCCGCGGGTGTTGGGCAGCTCCACCCACTCGAAGGCGTCGATGTAGACGCCGAGATACCAGGCGTCCACCGCGTCCGGGTCGCAGCCCGCCAGCAGCGCGAAGTTGCCGGTGATCATCAGGCGCTGGATGTGGTGGGCGTAGGCGGTGTCGAGTGACTGCGAAACCGCATCGCGCAGGCAGGCCATCTTCGTGCCGCCGCTCCAGTACCAGGCCGGCAGCGGGCGCTGCGCCCCGAGCGCGTTGGTGTGCGCGTAGCCCGGCATGCGCGCCCAATACACGCCGCGCACGAACTCCCTCCAGCCCAGGATCTGGCGCACGAAGCCCTCGCAGCTCGCCAGCTCCACCTTGCCTGCCTGCCAGGCGGCGAGCGCCGCGTCGATGACCTCGCGCGGGTGCAGCAGCTTGACGTTGAGCGCGAACGACAGCCCGGAGTGGAAGAGCGTGCTCGAGCGCGTGCTCATCGCGTCCTGGAAGGGGCCGAAGCGGGGCAGGGCGTGGTCGACGAAGTGCGCGAGGCCGGCGCGCGCTTCAACCAGAAGAAGGTCGCTCTGCTCGGCCTGGCC
>JBEOKH010000591.1:0-18260 GCA_040275625.1 Thauera sp.
ACGCGGTCGTCGAGGAGCGACTGCACGCGCGCGATGACCTCGGCCTCGGCGAGACCGAGCGCAGCGCCGATGTCCGCGAAAGGCGACTCGGTAAGCGGAAACTCGCCCTGCAGGGCGTTGATCAGGCGCCGATCGGTGTCGTCGGGCGCACGCCTCGCAGCCACGCCACGCCGCGCCGCAGGCGGGGTCGCCTTCCTGCCGGGTTCAGACATCGACGAGATCCTTCGCGCCCAGATAACGCGCGCCGGTCTGCTTGAAGCGCTTGCAGCTGAACAGCACCGCATGCGGATGACGGTCGAGCCCCAGGCGCACGGCGAGCTCCTCGCGTGCGGCGAGCACCTCCGCGCGCGCGCTGCCGTGGATCATGCAGAACAGGTTGTAGGGCCAGCCGGGTTGAACGCGCCTGCGCCGGTAGCACAGCGTGACTGCCGCTTCGCGCGCGAGCTGGCGCCCGAGCGCCGACACCTGCTCGTCGGGCACATCCCACACGCACATCGCGTTGGCTTCGAGACCGAGCTCATGGTGGCGCACCACCACGCCAAAGCGGCGGATCAGGCCATCGGTCAGCCAGCCTTCGATGCAGGCGATGACCGCCGTCTCGTCCAGCCCGACCGTCGCCGCCAGGCGCGCGAACGGGCGCGACTCGAGCACGAGCCCACCCTGCAGCGCGGCGATCAGCTGGCGCTCGACCTCTGGCAGCTTGCAGCCCTCGTCGCCATTGGCGAGCGCGATCGGCTCGCCGGCCGTGGTGGCCCCGCACGCCCTGCGCGCCTGAGCCCCTTCCTTGAGGTCGAAGCCGAGATCGATATGAAATTCTTCCTCCAGCGGCAGCACGATCACCTCACCGGCGGTATCGCGCTCGATACCGGCAACCACCTGGTCCAGATGTGTGCGCGAGGCTGCGGTGATGACGAACCAGAGGTTGTAGCGATGTTCGCGCTGATAGTTGTGGTTGATCGAGGGATCGCGGCTGACGCGCGCGGCCACTTCCTCAAGTCGTGCGGGCGGCGCTGCCAGCGCGGCGAGCGCACTTGCCCCCAGCCGGCGCGGCGCGAACACCGCGCCGACCCGGCTCACCAGCCCCTGCGTCATCATCTGTCGGTAAGCACTGAGCACCGCCTCCTCACCTCGGCCGACGGTCTCCGCGATGCACGCGAAGGGTCGCGGAACGAGCGGGAAGCCGCGCTGCCATTCGTTAAGCAGGCGGAAAGCGGTGGCGTCAACCGCTTCGGGCAGGACGAGCTGGCGCGGCATCAGAAGCCCGTGCGCGCGGCGCGCGTGGTGAAGAAGATGCCGCTCGGGCTGGCCGAGTCAAAACCACCGATCGGCTGCTTGGTGGCGGTGTCGTAGATGACGACCTTGTTGTCATCGCGCGCCGACAGCCAGACCTCGTGCCCCTTGGAGAGGAACTCCATGTGCAGGATGCCGCGCCCGGGCTGCAGGGTGTCGGTGATCTGGCCGGTGACGGTGTCGATGACCTGCACCCAGCCGTTGTCGGGGAAGGCAAAATTGACCCAGATCTCGCGCCCGTCGGGACGCGCCATCGCGAACACCGGCTGGCTCTTGACCTTGATGCGGTCGACCTCCGCCCAGGTCTCGGTGTCGACCACCAGCACCTCATGGCGACCGATCGCGGGCAGGTAGGCGCGGTTGCCGGCAATCGACCAGCCGCGCAGGTGCGGCATCTTGAACACGGGCAGCGGCTGCTCGCCACGGCCATAGCCGGAGAGGATCTTGCGGCTGCCCTTGTCGAGGTTCCACAGGTCGATCAGCGCCAGGCCGTCCTCGCCGAACAGGCCCGCGATGTAGTAACGACCGTTGGGACTCACCAGCGCATCGTAGGGCTGCTTGCCGCCGGCGAAGCGCTGCGTCACCGGATGCTTTGGATCGGAGAAGTCGGTGATGCGAATTTCGCCCGCCTCGAACAGCGAATAGATGAAGCGCTTGCCGGACAGATCGGCGAGCCCGACCACCTTGGAGCGGGTACCGTCGTCCGCGGTCGCTGGCACGTCGGCGACGAGCTCGAGCGTATTTGCGTCGAAGGCCTTGATGCCGCCGGGATCGTAGTTCTGCACCACAACGAGACTGCCGTCGTGCGAGATCGAGCCGCCGATCGCGTTGCCCGCCTGCACCACGCGGCCGACGACCTTCGCCTGCAGCAGGTCGACCTTGGTAAGGCCGCCATCGCGCCCGAACACGAAGGCGTAGCGCCCATCGCGCGAGAACACCACGGAAGCATGGGACAGATCGCCCAACCCGCCGACGGTCGCGAGCACGCTACGGCCGCTGGTCTCGATGACCTTGACGTTGCCGTCGGCACGCTCGATCACCACACCGAGATCGCCACTGCCGCGAACTGCAACGGCTGGCGCGCTCGAACAGGCCGACAGCAGCATCACCATCGCCGACAGGATCACGCCCCAGAGGGCGGGCGGTGCAAGGCGAACATCTCGGGAGGACATGAATACTCCGGGTCTGGGGTGGCTGGTGGCCACGGCGGAAGCGACGCCGCGCGAATGCGCGACAGCGGGATCAGGGTGAGGGCGGATCAGCTTCAGTCCACGCCGCGCGCCTGCGGCAGACCACCATCCGGCGGGAAGCCGCGCAGCAGGAGATCCACGATCCACACCGCCTCGGGTTCGGACAGGATGGTGTGGAAGGGCGGCATCGGCGTGCCCGGACGCCCCCCAATGATGGTGGCGACCAGCCCTTCGGCCGGGCGGTCGGCGAGCGCCTCCGCGGTCAGCGCTGGCCCAAGCCCGCCCTTGAGCGTCAACCCATGGCACGAACCACAGTCCTGGCGGACGATGTGGATGAGCTCGCGTACGCGCGCCGGATCGGGTTCAATCGACGCCTCGTCGGCTGCGGCAACATAGGCCGAAACCAGGGCTGCACCGAGAAAAACCACTGCGTGGGCAAGGAGGGGGGGGATCTTCATGCGGACATCCGACGGCAATGCATTCGAAAGTGAGGATGAACCCTGCTCCCTCGTGAAACCTTGACTCGAATCAACCTTGCCACTTCCGGGTCCCGCAGCTACTCCTCGACGACCACCACACCGAGCATCTCGGGGTGTGGCCCGCAACGGTACTCGTAGCGACCCGCTTCGGGAAAGACGCGCGACCACTTTTCGCCCGGGAAGAAGCGCTCCGACTCCTCGTTGCGGCCGATCATCAATACCGAATGGCTGACGCGCTTTTCGTTGTTGAGCCAGGTGACCGTGTCACCGCGCCTGATCCGCAACTCGGCCGGCGCAAAGGTGTACTTCTCGATTGCCACCTGATGCTCGGCGGCGAGCGCGCCCGTTCCCGTTCCGATCATCAGCGCACCTGCGAGCAGGGTGGCGTGCATTGACTTCGCCTGCATGCTTGTCTCCCTTCAACCCAATGACAGATGGACAACGGCGGAAGTCCCGGGTTCGCCGGGGCTTCCGCCGTTCGGATTGCATCGGCCGCATAGGCGGACGACGCAGGCACGGACTTACTGCTTGTTCGCCTTGATGTGCCCGTCGGCGTCAAGGCCGAGCTTGTAACCCAGCGACACGTGGTGGAAGCGACCCGCCGCGCTGTCGTCGTGAATCGCGAAACCGAAGTTGTACGCCTTGCCCGACTCCAGCGTCACGTCACCCTCGCCACCTGCCAGTTTGCGGGTGAACACCACCGACCAGTTGTCGCCGTCCTTCTTGCCTTCGGCGCTGACCAGGGCGTTGCCGCCCTCCATCACGCGCTTGTCGGCGACATAGCCGTTGAAGCCCTTGTTCTCGCCACTGCGCCACTGGTAAAGATCGTAGAACTTGCCTTCGGCAACCGAACCACCCTTGACGTACTTCGTCTTGGCCTCATCGGCGCCCGGCATGGTGCGCGAATCGGTATGGCAGGTCGCCCAGCAACCGCTCTGATCAGCGAGTTCGACCTTGCCACCGGACTCGAGCATGAACGCGATCTTGACCGGGTTCTTGTCGTCCATCTTGGCCGCACCCGAGGCCGCAGGCTGCTTCCAGGAGAAGCGGACATAAAGGTTGGCGCCGTCGTGCGCGGCCTGCACCTTCACAGGAATGAAGGCCGCCTTGCCGGCGATCGGGGTGGGCTCGATCTTCTGGCCGCTGGCCATCTTCTTGCCCATGTCGCCCGCCTCGTCGCTATGGCAGTCGGCACAGGTTTCGCCCTTCTTGAGCGCCCGCGCGCCACCGTGCTCCGTCCCCTTCTGAATCCACTCCATCGGCGAGACGCCAGGGTAGAACGCGGTGATGTCCTTGCCCTCGACCTTGCCCCAGTCCGGCGCCGCCGCGATCGCGCTGCCCGTACCGAGAGCCAGGAGAGCACCGACTGCGCCGGCAATCATCGTTTTTTTCATCGTCATATCCTCACTGTGCTTGGATTGGCCTGTGATGCAGGAGGGATCTTACTCCTCGTCCGCCTCGGTCATGCCTTCCGGCTTGTGGTGCGCAATGCCCTTGTGGCAGTCGATGCAGGTCATGTTGTCTTCCTTTGCCATCTCGTGCTGCTTGCGCGCACGCTGCTTTTGCGCTTCCGGATTCATGCTTTCCAGACTGTGGCAGTTGCGGCATTCACGCGAATCGACCGACTTCATGCGTGCCCACTCCCGGCGGGCAAGCGTGAGTCGCTTCGCTTCGAATTTCTCACGCGTGTCGATGGTGCCAGTGATCTTGCCCCAAACCTCACGAGAGGCCTGGATCTTGCGCATCATCTTGTACGTCCAGGCCTTCGGAACGTGACAATCCGAGCACACCGCACGCACGCCCGTGCGGTTCGTGTAGTGAATCGTTTCCTTGTATTCCGTGTACACGTTGTCATACATCTCATGGCACGAGATGCAGAACGCCTCCGTGTTCGTGGCTTCCATTGCGGTGTTGAAACCGCCCCAGAACAACACGCCCACCACGAATCCGACAGCCAACAGGCCACCCAGCGACTTGCCGGAAGGGCGGCGCAGGCGGGCCCACAGGCCACCCGAATTTTCTTGTTTTGAGTTGTCGCTGTTTTGATCAGACATTGAACTCTTCCCCTCGACCCCCCGCGCCACGGGCGCGGGGGTTTTTCAGGACTTGACCGGAACGCCGATCAATAAACGTCGTGCATCGTGTTGTACACGTTGAACTTGCCGGTCGGCGTGACGATCGCCGGATCGGTGATCACCTTCTTGACCTTCAGCGTCTTGTCGTCATAGATCACGATCGCCGACTGGTCGGCCTTGCCACCCCACAGCGAGATCCAGACTTCGTCACCCGCCTCGTTGTACTCGGGCTGCACCGCACGACGGATCGCCTTGCTCTCGGGCAGGCCCGAGTCCTTGGCAACGTCGAGGCGGACCGGATCCTTCTTCAGGTCGGCCTTGTCGAACACGAACACGGCTTCGGCAAGCTCACGCTCGGGGTTCATCGGCGCGTCGGCCCAGAAGTTCTTCGACTTCGGGTGGGTCTTCACGAACAGGTTGCCAGCGCCCGGCATCTTGAGCTGCTGCACGACCTTCCAGTTGTGATCCTTGTACTTGGCGTACTTGGGATCGTCGGAAGCCGTGGAGATCAGCGAGACGACAGCGTCACCGAGGTGGCCGGTCGACCAGACCGGGCCGAATTCCGGATGGACGAAGTTGGCGCCACGACCCGGGTGCGGGATCTTCGCGGTGTCAACCAGCGCGGCGAGCTTGCCGGTCTTGGTGTCGACCGCAGCGACCTTGTTCGAGGCGTTGGCAGCGACCATGAAGTAGCGGCCCGAAGCGTCCCAGCCGCCGTCATGCAGGAACTTGGCGGATTCGATCGTGGTGCTCTTCAGGTTCTTGATGTCGCTGTAGTCCACCAGCATGATCATGCCGGTTTCCTTGACGTTGACCACCCACTCCGGCTTGGTCAGCGAGCTCACGATCGAGGCCACGCGCGGCTCGGGGTGATAGTCGCCATCGACGGTGTTGCCACGGGTCGACACGACCTTCAGCGGCTCGAGCGTCTCGCCGTCCATGATCGAGTACTGGGGCGGCCAGTAGGTGCCACCGATCAGGTACTTGTCCTCGTAGCCCTTGAACCTCGAGCTGTCGACCGAACGCGCGTCCGAACCCAGGCGCACGGTGGCGACCGTGGTGGGCTCTTCGTAGTACATGTCGATGATGGTGGTGAGGCCGTCACGACCGACCGTATAGACATAGCGACCCGAAGCCGACAGACGCGAAATGTGCACCGCGTAGCCGGTGTCGAGGATCTTCCAGATCTTGTGGGTGTCGCCATCGACCAGGGCCAGCTTGCCCGCGTCGCGCAGCGTGATCGCGAACACGTTCTTCAGGTTGACCTTGTTCATCTGCTTGGTCGGACGCTTGTCAACCGGAACGAGCAGCTTCCAGCTGTCCTTCATGTCCTTGAGCGAGAACTCGGGCGGAACCGGCGGCGCGTTCTGGATGTAGCGCGCCATCAGGTTGATCTCTTCCTTGGTCAGGATGTCGTCGTAGTTGACCATCCCGCCTTCGGTACCGTAGGAGATGATCTTCTCGAGACGCTCGGTGCCGAGCTTGAGCGTGCCGCCCTCGAGCTTGGTGCCGTCCGGCGCGGCCTTGGTCCAGTGCGGCTCGAGGTTCTTGCCGGTGGCGCCCTTGCGCAGCACGCCATGGCAGCCCGCGCAGCGCTCGAAGTAGATCTGCTTGCCCTTCTCCATCTCCTCGGCGGTCAGCTTGGGCGCTTCCTGCGCCCAGGCGCTGCTCATCGCCAGCGGCAGAATCGCCATCGCCAGCGCCGAACCGAACAAACCTTTCTTTTGCATTGCCCTCTCCTTACACGACACGGGATGTGAACCAACAGTGTGATGGCAGTATGGTTTTTCCGGGCAGGCGCGATCCTTGATGTGAATTAATTTTCCCCACCATCACCAAGGATAAAGTTCGGTGACGCCGCAAGCACGCCGACATGCGTCCGGACACGAATTCGCACTGTCCACGACAAGCGCGTTCCGGCGTCGAACCGAACACTTTTTCGACCGATCGCACGCCGTCAAGCCGGCGCCGGAGCCCATACCATGCAGGCAGGAACCCACCTCCCGGACGCTTCGCAAGCAGGCACGGGCAAGCGCCGCGCACTTCGCGCGAGCCGTGGCGGTCACCCGCCCCGTTCCACGTCGGAAAACGCAGAGGACAAGCCGCAACGCCCGCTTGCACGCGGTCCCGGAAAGGTCTATCTGGTCGGCGCCGGTCCCGGCGATCCCGAACTCCTCACGGTCAAGGCCTTGCGCCTGATCAGCGGCGCGCAGGCGGTGGTCCACGACCATCTCGTCGGCGAGGCCGTCGTCGCGCTGATCCCGGTCGGCGCATGCCGCGTATACGCCGGCAAGGAAGTCGGCAATCATGCCCTGCCCCAGCACGAGATCAACGGGCTGCTCGTCCGGCTCGCGCGCGAGGGTCACGATGTCGTGCGCCTCAAGGGAGGCGACCCCTTCATCTTCGGCCGCGGCGGCGAGGAGTTACAGGCACTGCTCGACGCGGGCATCGAGTGCGAGATCGTTCCCGGCATCACCGCGGCCGCCGGTGCGGCCTCGGCGACCGGCATTCCGCTCACCCACCGCGAACATGCGCAGACCCTGGTGTTCGCCACCGGGCACCTGAAGGACGACACCGTGGACCTCGACTGGCCCGCGCTCGCTCGCCCGCGGCAGACGGTGGTGATCTACATGGGCCTCGGTGCGCTCGACATCATCTGCGAGCGCCTGATCGCCCATGGCCTGCCCGCGCACACCCCGGCCGCCGTCATCCACGCGGCGACCACCCCCGGGCAGTGCGGCGTGCACAGCACCCTTGCGCGACTGCCTGCCGCCGTTCGCGAAGCAGGCATCCGGACCCCGGCGCTGATCATGATCGGTGAGGTCGTGGCCCTCGACCCCGGCCTCCTGCTCAGACATGCGCTGACCGCCACCGCCTGATCAAGCGCCAAGGCTTGCCGGCAGCGGCCACAGCCACAGGCTCCGAGTAGAATGTCGCCTCTTTGCAGCGCATGAGGCGCAAACACGCATGGCCGACGAAAACCAGTTCTTTCGCCCGATCCGGGACTTCTTCCAGCGCACCGTCGTCAGTTGCTCGGCAGATGACGCCTTGGTCGATATCGTCGCCCAAATGCGTGCGCGAAGCATTTCGTGCGTGGCCGTGGTCGCCGAAGGCAAGCCGTACGCGATCGTCACCGACCGCGACCTGCGCAACAAGGTCGTCGCCACCGGCAAGGATCCGGCAAGCCTGCGCGTGTCAGACGTGATGAGCAAGCCGCTGATGACCATCGCCGAGGATGACGTCCTCTACGAGGCGCTCTATCGCATGTCTCGGCACAATATCCACCGCCTGGTCGTGGTGGATCAGGCCGGTGCGCTTGCCGGCATCATCACGGTCACCGACATCCTCCGCCTGCAGGCGCACTCGCCTCATCAGCTCGTGCTGGACATCGAGAAGGCGGCCTCGATCGACACGCTGCGCGAACTCCACCAGCGCATCCAGAAACTCATCATTCACCTCGCGGGAACGGGGGTCGCCATCCGCGAGATGGTGAAGCTGATCGCCAACCTCAACGACCAGGTGCTGATCCGGCTCATCGATCTGCTGCGCGCGGAGAAGTACCCCGACCTCACCGACAACTTCGCCTTCGTGGTGATGGGCAGCGAGGGCCGCGGCGAGCAGACCCTGTCCACCGACCAGGACAACGCGATCATCTACGACGACAGCGTGAGCGGGGACGAACTCGCCCGTCTCGAGGCCTTCTCGCAGGATCTGATCGCAGCCCTGATCTCGATCGGCGTGCCGCCCTGCCCCGGCGGCATCATGGCCAAAAATCCGGAATGGCGGCGCAGCCTGTCCGGCTGGCGCCAGGAACTCACGCGCTGGCTGTCCGCGACGACACCCGACAACGTCATGACCGGCAGCATGTTCATGGACCTGCGCCCGCTCTACGGTCGCACCGATCTCGTCGACGCCTTGCGCACCCACGCCTTCCATTACATGGCCAACGAACAGGGTTTTCTGGTGCGCATGGCCCAGAACATGACCAACTTCGCCCCGCCGCTGGGCTGGTTCGGTCGCATCAAGGTGGAAAAATCCGGTCCCAACCGCGGCCAGATCGACGTCAAGAAGGCAGGCATCTTCGCGATCACCGACGGCGTCAAGGCGCTCGCGATCGAAGCCGGACGTCTGCAGGGCAGCACCCACGATCGCATGGAGGCCCTGGTCGATGCCGGTGTGTTGAAGCCCGAGCAGGCCGCCGACCTGCGCGCAGCATTCGATTTCCTCGTCCTGATGCGCCTGCAGGGACAGGTCGCGGCACTGCGCAGCAACACCACGCCGAGCAACTACATTTCGCTCGAACACCTCAACGCGATGGAACAGGGCGAACTGCGCCTGGCGTTCGAAGGTGTCGCCAAGTTCCAGTCCTTCATCCAGCACCACTTCAAGCTGCAGTTGCTGCGCAACTGAACTGGAACGAGCCCTTCAGTCCTCGATCAGTTGCCGATGAACGCAGATCGCGGTGGATCGCGGCCGCACGGGACGGCCACGCGCCTGCAGATGCGCGCGGGTAAACGCGGCACCGAACAGCAGGATCAGTGAGGAGTAGTTCACCCACAGCAGCAGGAGCACGAGCGACCCCGCCGCACCGTAGGTGGACGCCGTCGCCGTCGTCGACAGGTAGATCGCGATCAGCGCCCGTCCGAGCGCAAACAGCAGCGCGGTGACGAAGGCGCCCAGCAGCACGTCTCGCCAGCGCAGCACCACGTCCGGCAGCACGCGAAAGATCGTCGCAAACAGCAGCGTGATCACCGTCAGCGAGACGACCCAATCCAGCCCGAGGACGACAGGCACCGGCACCGGCAGCCAGTCTTCCGCAAACGTGATCACACCGCGCACGACTACGCTCAAGGTGAGCGAAACCAGCAGCACGAAGCCGAAGCCCAACACTACGGCCAAGGACAGCAGGCGCGTCTTCAGGTAGATGAATACGCCGCTGCGGGTCGGACGCGGCGCCACCCCCCAGATCGCATTGAGCGCGTCCTGCATCTGGGTGAAGACGGTCGTGGCACCGAACAGGATCGCGGCGAAGCCGGCCATGGTGGGCAGCAGCCCGCTGTGCTGGATGCGGCTGTTCTCCACCGCGGTCTGGATCGCGGCCGCCGCCTCGGGCCCGATGGTCACCTGCAAGTGCTCGGCGATCCGGCCCTGGGCAGCACTTTCACCGAGCACCAGACCCACCAGCGTGACCGCGACGATCACCACCGGCGCCACCGAGAACACGGTGAAGAAGGCCAGCGCCGCGGCATGCACGAACACCTGCGCCTCGAGCCACAGCGTCACGGTGGTCTTGATGACCGCAAACCAGTACTTCACGACGGAAACGATTGGACCAGCCATGGGCGGATGTTACCGCCTTCTCCACACCGCAGTCTTCCGCCCGACGAGCACGCGAAACCCGCTCTGCATCCTCGCACTCAGGTCGGTCACAGTCCGCCGCATCGAGCGCCGCCGAGGATTGCCTGGATTCTTTGCGAATGCAGCACGGCGTCGCCAAACTCGACGAAGCCCCTTCCGTCAGCGGGCGGAGCGGCAAGGCCCGTCACCGTGTTGCTGCCGCAGCGTGGTGCCCAGACGCTTCTTTCGCTCAGCAGGTATACGCCATACACGACGTCGACCCCGCCAACTCCGATCTCGCTCATGAGCGCGACGACTCCGGGCGAGGTGCGACATCGGCGGTACTTCGGGACGCCCGGGGAGGCGCAACACGAATGGCCATGGCCAGTTCCGGCTTGATGCTGGCCACCGCCTGGTAATGCGACAGGTGCACCTTGCCATACAGTTCCTGCAGGAAATGCGAGCGCTCGAGCTGATCCAACACCGGTCCCTTCATCTCGGAGAGGTGGAACGTGATCCCGCCGTCCTTCAGTCGGCGATTGATCGCCTCCAGGCTTTCGAGGCCGGAGGCGTCGATCGTGTTCACTGCCGGGCACTCGAGAATCACATGACGCACCCGCGGACTGGCCGCCACCGCATCGTTCACCACGTCCTCGAGGAAGCGCGCGTTGGGAAAATACAGGCTCTCATCCACGCGCAGCGAGAGGATCTCGGGATCGGTCACCACCTCATGCCGTGCGACGTTGCGAAAGGTCATGGTTCCGGGGAGCTGGCCCACGACCGCCACGTGCGGCCGCGACGTCTTGTCCACAACGCGACGTCCACCGGTGGCAGCGTGATTGCCGGCAGGCCTTGGGGTAACTTGCCGAGAATCGCCACGCTCTGCGCATCGAGCCCAAAGCCCCACACCACCACGGTTGCAGCGACGATTGCCACGGCCGGCGCGACCTTCGACAGGAGGTCAGCGCGTCGATCGCGCAAGCCCACCGCAAGCCGCAGCGACTCGAGGCCACGGCGGGCCCAAAGCAGGAACACCGCCGAGGCCAGCCCGATCGCCGCCGTGTAGAGGTTGACTTCGCCGAGCTTGGGCAGCAGGGAGCTCAGGATGTCGCGCAGGCTCTCCCCGTGCGTCTTGATGCCGAGCAGCGGGCCGACCTGGCCAGCCGCAATCTGGACGGCTGCGGCCGTGATGAAGCCCGCAATCACCGGATGGCTGAGGAAGTTGGCGAGGAAGCCCAGGCGCAGGAGGCCCATCGCGATCAGCATGAGACCCGAGAGCATGGCGATCGCGACGGCCGCGCCCACGAGCCGGCGTTCCCTGGGCTGCGACCAGGTCGCTGGCGAACGTCTTGCCGGTGTACTCGGCCCCCCATTCCAGGATGGGCAGATAGCTTCGAAGCGGCTTCATGGGATGACTTGCCTGCCCGGGCACCGAGGAAGCGGGCCAAGATCAGCCAGACGACGGCCGGCACCGGTGCTGCATCGGTCATGCTCACCCTGCCGAGGCTCCTGTCGATACCTTCGCCTCCGCCTTGTCGGCCAGCCTGGCGAAGATCCTTGCTCCGATCCCCGCAAGGACCACCGACCACAAGGTCCACATGATCGTCATCACCACGATGCGCGGGTCCGCGTCCGGAATGGCAAGTGCCGCCGCCAGTACCGCGGCGACGTTGCGCGTCCCCATCCCCAGCGCCATGACGCTGCGCTGGTTCTGCTTCATCCCGAAGCCGAAGCCGTAGGTGATCAGCGCCATCCCGACCATGAACAGGGTCATGGCAAGCAAGGCATATTGACCGGCGGTGTCGAGCATCCCCCGACCGTAGATCACGAGACACCACACGATCGTCAGCAGTGTCGACAACATGGCGATCCCCTTCACTGCAGGGAAGATCCTGACGGCTACCGCGTCTGCGCGATACCGGATTGCCGCACCGATCACCAATGGCAGCAGGATCGTCAGGACGAGCGGCTTGGCGAGCGCCCCGACACTGATCGTCAGCCCCTGGATCAGGAGGGGTGCCATCACCGGCATGAACACCACCGTACCGACAGCAACCAGCGGGATCAGGGCCCCGGCGAAACCGATGTCTCCACCGGCCTTGCTCACCATCTGCTGGATGAACGGTGCGCACGGCGCGAGGCTGGCGAGGAGGACCACGACCACGTAGGGCTCTGCCAGCGGGAGAACCCGCGTGATCAGATAGCCGAACAGCGGCCCCAGCACCCAGCCCCACACGAAGATGAGCGCAATGGACTTCTTGTTGCGCAAGGCCGCGACCACCTCCGGCATCTTGACCTGCAGGCCCATGGCGCCAAGGTTCGACACGGTGAAGATCAGCACCAGGGGCCCGAATGTGGCCTGAAGAAACGGCATGAGCTCATTCATCGACGGTTTCCTCTCATGCTGAAAGGAGCATGTCGCATTGCTCGCGGCGCCAGCAATCGCCTGTCACTGCACATCGGCGGCGTCCTTGCCGGCATGCCCGAACGCCTCGTCGATGATTGCCTGCAACCGTGCCACCAACTCGTTGTTCTGCTCAATCGCCCGCAACCATCGCCCGGACGAGCATGCCGCCGGAAAGATTGCGCACCTTGAATCCGTTCTGCAGCAGGATCCGCGTCGCGTAGTAGGCCCGCTGCGCAGAGCGGCAGATGACCAGGATCTCGCGGTCACGCGGCAATTCGCCCAGGCGCTTGCGCAGTTGCGGCAGCGGAATGTTGACCGCGCCCGCCACGCTCTCGACCACCAGTTCCACCGGCTGGCGCACGTCGAGCAGGAACGCCCCGTCCGCGTCGCTCCAATGGGCGAGTGGCATGTCGCCGTGCAGAACGTCGGCGGCGACCATTCCGGCGAAGTTGACGGCATCCTTGGCGCTGCCGAACTGCGGCGCGTAGCACAGCTCCGCCTCCTCGAGGTCGTACACCGTCGCACCCATCTGGATCGCCACCGCGAGCGCGCTGATGCGCTTATCCACCGCGGGACCATCGAGACCGACCGCCTGCGCACCGAGCAGTCGCCCGTCGGATTTGCGGAACAGCACCTTCAGCCCGATCATCTTTGCGCCCGGGTAGTAGCCGGCATGCGAGTTCGGGAACAGGTAGATCTTTTCGTAGTCGGTGTCGCCGAGCCGCGCGAGCGTCTTCTCGCTGGCCCCGGACCAGGCGGCCGCTCCACCGAAGAGCCCGATGATCGAAGTCCCCTGCGCGCCACGGAAGCGCGCCGTGCGACCGGCGATCACGTCGGCCGCGATGCGCCCCTGCCGGTTTGCCGGGCCCGCCAACGCGACGAGGCTCCACTGCCCGGTCACCACGTCCTTGACTTCGACCGCATCGCCAACGGCAAAGATGTCCGGATCGCTGGTGTGCATCTGCTCGTCGACACGGATGCCGCCGCGCTCGCCGATCGCGAGACCCGCCGACTTGGCGAGCGCGGTGTCCGGGCGCACGCCGAGGGCGAGGATCACGAGGTCGGCCGGGAAGACCTTGCCGGACTTCGTCTGCACCTCGAGCGCGCCACCCTCCGCCTGCTTGAAGGCCGCCACCCCGTCGCCAAGCGCGAGGCGCACACCGTGCCGCTTCAAGTGCTCCTCGACCAGACGGGCGAGTTCCCGATCGAGCGGTGCGAGGATCTGATCAAGCATCTCGACCAGCGTCACCTCGAACCCGGCATGGACCAGATTCTCGGCCGTCTCCAGGCCGATGAATCCGCCGCCGATCACGACCGCACGCCGCGCCGGCTTGACGAACTGCATGCCGGAGTAGTTGTACATGCCCGCGAGGAATTCTGTGCCGCGCTGGATCCACGCGCGGATCGTGCGCACATCGGGCACGGTGCGAACCTGGAAGATGCCCGGCAGGTCGATGCCCGGCAGCGGCGGCCGCACCGACACCGCACCAGGCGCGAGCACCAGCTTGTCGTACGACTCCGTCGTCACCTCGCCGCTGGCGACGTTGCGCAGTTGCACGGTTTTTGCTTTCGCATCGACCGCAATCGCCTCGCAGTTCGTGCGCGCGTCGATCTCGAACAGGGCGCGAAACGTCTCCACGCTGCTCACCAGCAGGCTTGATTCGTTCTCGATCACGCCCGAGATGTGATACGGCAGCCCGCAGTTGGCGTACGACATGTACGGCCCGCGCTCCACCATCACGATCTCCACCTTTTCGTCCAGCCTGCGCAGCCGCGCCGCACAGGACGCGCCGCCAGCCACTCCACCAACGATGACAACCTTCATGCTGATCCTCCTGATGTGACACTTGCGCCGCCAGCCAGTCGCTGCCGCGCCGATCTACAACAACACGTGGCCTCGTCATTCACCACCACGTCTGCCCCGCGGGCTTGCGCACCGGGCCAGAACCGCTTGCCTGGATGCCGTGGCGCGACCACACCTCCTTGCGGGAGCGTAGCAAGCCGCAGGTCACACCGATCTATTTGTACTCCTCGCGGGTCCAGCCCGGTTCCTGGTCCACAATGCTCGCCGCCACCAGCGGGCATTTGGTGCAGAAGACCTCCTTCCAGCCCAGCGGGACGCAGTCGGTTCGCCTGCATCGCTCTGCCCGATCATCGCCCAGTCCTTAACACCTGTCGGGGCGGCCTGGAGTCAGCGCGCTTATGAGCCAATAACGAGGCTTATGCTGAACCTGTCCGGGGGCGGGCGCTTGACATTTCGGGACGCCATCTGGACAGTTCGGGACGCGCTCGGAGAACCGATATCGATCATGTCAGACAGCAAATTGCACTCTGCTCACCGCCCATCTTCACCCCCCGGACCGGGCGGCGACACCATGGTACGGATCGGTGCGACGATCGGATTGCCAGCCGTCCTGCAGAGTCTCGGAGCCAGGCCGGCACAGCTTCTGGCCGAGGTCGGGCTCGATCTCTCGCTGTTCGACAACCCGGACAACCTGATTTCGTTCGCTGCGCGCGGCCGCCTGCTGGAACACTGTGTCGCGAGGACGGGCTGCCCGCACCTTGGACTGCTGGTCGGCCAGCGAGCGGGCCTGGAGTCGCTCGGCCTGTTGGGCTCGCTCGTCAAGTACTCCCCTGACGTCGGAACGGCACTCCAGTCCCTGGTTCGCTTCTTCCATGTCCACACCCGGGCTGCGAACGTGACGGCCACCGTCGACGGCCAGCTTGCCTACTTCGGCTACCAGATCAAACGGACCGGGACCGCGGCGACGGACCAGGTGGCGGACGGCGCCCTTGCCGTGCTGCTCAATATCCTGCGGTCCCTGTGCGGACCGGGGTGGAAACCCAGCCAGGTGTGCTTCGCTCACCGCAAGCCGGACGACATCGAGCCATTTCGCCAGTTTTTCCGCGCTCCCTTGCTCTTCAATGCCGAACAGAACGCACTCGTGTTTCTCGCGGATTGGCTGACGCACCGTCTCCCGGTCGACGATCCGGAACTGCGCCGGCAGCTTACGGAACAGATCCATCGCATTGAAGCGCACCACCCGGACTCGTTCCCGGATCAGGTTCGCAGCGTGCTCCGCATGGCCCTGCTGATCGACCATGCCGACGCCGGCCACATCGCGTCGCTATTCTCGATTCACCGCCGAACGCTGAACCGCCGCCTGAACGGGGACGGCATCAGCTTCAAGGATCTGCTCGACGAGGTACGCTATGAAATCGCCCGGCAGACGCTCCTGGACACCAATCTGCACGTCGGCGACGTCGCGGCAGTGCTCGGCTATGCCGACGCCAGCGCCTTCACGCGCGCGTTCCGTCGCTGGAGCGGAGCCACGCCGGCCGCATGGCGGTCAGAAGCGCGCAGTGGGGCAACACGCAAGGCAGGGAATCAGGCAGTCGGCGCCAGCGACACCGGGGCGTCCGCGAACCCTTGATCTTCGCAGTCGGGCGACCGAAGCCGGGTTTCCCGGTCGTGCTCCCTCCGTCCGCGATGGATGCCGACGGATCTCGAAAGCGCCCTCACTCCCATGCACTCATCAACGCGCCTTCCAGGCCCATGGCTCGTGAGCCGAACGACCCTGCCACGCAGATTTTTCCCGTCAGTCTTGCGGTCACCATCTTCCGCCCGCTGTTACACTATTTCCCGTTAAACCGCCGGTTTTCCGGGGCAGTCGGCCAAAGCTTGAACTTTCGAAATCCATCGATTCCCGAGACCATCATCGGCCGCAGCGACACGCGTCGGCGTCGGTTGATGAACAGCCCGGAAAGGGCCGGCATCGAACGTCTCAAACCAATGTCGCGGCTCGCTTTCTCGCCCGAAACTTTACTGGCGGGGTCCGCCGGGAGCGCTGCCGTCGCTCGGCGCTCCGGGGGGAGTTCTCAGCCTCCGCCGCGCAATCAGGCAATCTAGGCGACTCTGCAGTCCGTGGCACATTATGGCAACAGGTAGGATCAGCTATGAATTTCGTCCTGGAGCGCCCAACCGACCGTCCCTCCTACAACACAGGCAATTTTTCCCTGGTGGCGGGCGGGCCGCTGTTCCAGTTGCTGCGGCGCGCCCGACTCGAGGACGATGCCGCACAACTGATCCGCCGGCGCATCGTCGCTTTCGTTGTGCTGACCTGGGTGCCGCTGCTGGTGGCGGCTGCCGCCGAGGGGCTGGCATGGGATGGACGGGTGGCCGTGCCGTTCCTGCGCGATGCCGCGGTGCATGCACGCCTCCTGGCAGCCCTGCCCCTGCTGATCGTCGCAGAGCTGGTCGTGCATATGCGCATCCGCGATGTCGTCGCGCAGTTTCTCGAGCGCGACCTCATCGCTGAAGCCGACATGGGGCGGTTCGAGGGCGCGATCCATTCGGCGATGCGGCTGCGCAACTCGGTAACGGCCGAAGTGCTGATGATCGTTCTGGTGTATGGCATCGCCATATCCGGCATCTGGCGCCAATACATCGGGCTGGAGGCGGCAACCTAGTACTCCCCCGCTGTCGGCCCCGGAGCTGATTTCTCGGCGGCAGGCTGGTGGCTCTTCTATGTCAGTCTGCCGGTGTTCCAGTTCCTGCTGCTGCGCTGGTATTTTCGCCTGTTCGTCTGGGCGCGTTTCCTGTGGCAGGTTTCGCGCCTCGATCTCCGCCTGCTGGCGACGCACTCCGATGGGGTCGCCGGCTTGGCCTTCCTCGGCAGCGTCTCACACGCGATGGCTCCGCTTGCCGCGGCGCACGGCGCGTTGGTGGCCGGTGTGCTGGCCGATGCGATCTTCCACACGGGCGCGAAACTCGACGAGTTCAGTATCGAGGTCGTCATGGTGGTGGCGCTCATGGTGTGCCTGGTGGTCGGCCCGCTGCTGGTGTTCGCGCCCCAGCTCTCGGCAGCCAAACGGGCCGCCAGCCGCTCCTATGGCGTGCTGGCGCAGCGATTGGCGCGCGAGTTCGACACCAAGTGGCAGGGCGGCGGCGCGCCGGCTGGGGAGCCATTCCTCGGCAGTCCCGATATCTCGGCGCTAACCGATTACACCAGCGCGCTGAACGTGGTGCGCACGATGCAGATCGTGCCGTTCACGCGCCAGGCGCTGCTGCAGCTCGCGGTGGCCACCGTGCTGCCGATCACCCCCCTGCTGCTGACGATCATGCCAGTGGAGCAATTGCTGAAACTGCTGCTGGGCGTGGTGGTGTAGGGCGCCGGCCCGCTACGCTGTCTTCACCACGATCGTCTTCTCGGACACGAAGCGCTCCGGCATCGCTTCCTTGGATAGATCTCGACAGGCATTCGCCCGTTGCGCCAACGCATCAGGCCGACTTTTCGATAGACCTCGATCGAAAAAACCTACTCCCACTCGATCGTCGCCGGCGGCTTGCCAGAGATGTCGTAGACCACGCGGTTGATGCCCCGCACCTCGTTGATGATGCGGTTGCTGACCTTGCCGAGCAGGCTGTGCGGCAGCTCCGCCCAGTGCGCGGTCATGAAGTCCTGCGTCTGCACCGCGCGCA
>JBEOKH010000592.1:0-3498 GCA_040275625.1 Thauera sp.
GCTCGCGGCTGCCGCCGCTCCTACAGAGACCGCAACGCGCGGGGTGTGCTGTAAGCGGCGGCAGCCGCGAGCCTTTGCGGTGCGCTCGAACGAGGACTGCATCAAGACGGTCGTGCGTGCGACTGCCCTCCCGCTCCCCGCTCCCGCTCCCGCTCCCGCCGATGCCGGGGGCGATCTGCTATGTTCACGCCATGTCCGCCATCATCGCCATCTCCGGTCTGTCCAAGACCTACGCTTCCGGCTTCGCTGCGCTCAAGGGCGTCGACCTCGACATCCGCCGCGGCGAGATCTTCGCGCTGCTCGGGCCCAACGGTGCGGGCAAGACCACGCTGATCAGCGTGGTGTGCGGCCTGGTCAATGCCAGCGCCGGCGCGGTGAGCGTCGACGGCCACGACATCGTGCGCGACTACCGCGCTGCGCGCGCACTCATCGGCCTGGTGCCGCAGGAGCTCACCACCGACGCCTTCGAGACGGTGTGGAACACGGTGAGCTTCTCGCGCGGCCTGTTCGGCAAGCCGCCCAACCCGGCCTATCTGGAGCAACTGCTCAAGGATCTGTCGTTGTGGAGCAAGAAGGACGCCAGGCTGATGATGCTCTCCGGCGGCATGAAGCGCCGGGTGCTGATCGCCAAGGCGCTGTCGCACGAGCCGCGCATCCTGTTCCTCGACGAACCCACCGCCGGCGTCGATGTGGAGCTGCGCCGCGACATGTGGCAGCTCGTGCGCCGGCTGCGTGAGAGCGGCGTCACCGTGATCCTGACCACGCACTACATCGAGGAAGCCGAAGAGATGGCCGACCGCATCGGCGTGATCACCCGCGGCGAGCTGATCCTGGTCGAGGACAAGGCCGCGCTGATGCGCAAGCTCGGCGGCAAGCAGCTCACCCTGCAGCTGGCCGCGCCGCTCGTCGCGGTGCCGCCCGCGCTCGCGCGCTACGGGCTGGTGCTGGGCAAGGGGGGGCACACGCTGATGTATCGCTACGCGTCGGAGCGGGAGGGCGAGGGAAAGGATGAGGCCGAAGGTGAGGCCACCGCCATCGTCGACCTGCTGCAGGAACTCGCCGCCGCCGGCATCGCCTTCACCGACCTGCACACCACCCAGCGCTCGCTGGAAGACATCTTCGTCAGCCTGGTGAGCGAGCGCACGCCGGAAAATGGCACAGCAGCAGGGGAGGGCGCACGATGAACTGGCACGCGGTCCGTTCGATCTATTTTTTCGAGATGGCGCGCACCCGGCGCACGCTGCTGCAGAGCGTGCTCGCGCCGGTGATCACCACCACGCTGTACTTCGTCGTCTTCGGCTCGGCGATCGGCGCGCGCATCCCCGAGGTCGAGGGCGTGAGCTACGGCGCCTTCATCGTGCCCGGCCTGATCATGCTCAACCTGCTCACCCAGAGCGTGTCGAACGCGTCCTTCGGCATCTTCTTCCCGAAGTTTTCGCGCACGATCTACGAGCTGCTGTCGGCGCCGGTGTCGCACTTCGAGATCGTGCTCAGCTACGTCGGCGCGGCCGCGACCAAGGCCATCCTGCTCAGCCTGATCATCCTCGTCACCGCCACCTTCTTCGTGCCGCTGCGCATCGAGCACCCGGTGTGGATGGTGGGCTTCCTGCTCCTCACCGCGGTCAGCTTCAGCCTGCTCGGCTTCATCCTCGGCATCTGGGCGGACAACTTCGAGAAGCTGCAGCTGGTGCCGCTCTTGATCATCACCCCGCTGACCTTCCTCGGCGGCAGCTTCTACTCGATCGACATGCTGCCCGCGGCGTGGCGCGCGGTGTCGCTGCTCAACCCGGTGGTGTACCTGGTGAGCGGCTTTCGCTGGAGCTTTTACGGCACCGCCGACGTGGGGGTGGGGGTGAGCCTGGCGATGACGCTGCTGTTCCTCGCGATGTTCGCAGGGATTGCGGCGTGGATGCTGCGGACGGGGTATCGGTTGAAGCCGTGAGGCGGAGGCAGCGATGACCGCGCTGGAGCGGTTCAACAGTTTCAGCCACTTGCTGGGCGCGCTGGCGGCAGTGGCCGGCACGGTCTGGCTGCTGGTGGTGACGCCCGCGGGCGATCCCTGGCGGCTGACCAGCTTCAGCATCTATGGCGCCTCGCTGATCCTGCTGTACGCCATCTCGTCCCTGTCCCACGGCTACGAGGGCCGCCGCCGCGGCATCCTCACCCGGCTGGACCACTGCACCATCTATCTGCTCATCGCCGGCACCTACACCCCCTTTACCCTGGTGACCCTGCGCGGCCCCTGGGGCTGGTCGCTGTTCGGCGTGGTGTGGGGCCTGGCGCTGATCGGCATCCTCGTCGACCTGCTCTGGAAGGAGGACCGGCGCATCGTGCCGGTGCTCATCTATCTGGTCATGGGCTGGCTGGTGGTGTTTGCCATCGAGCCCCTGCGCGCAGCGATGGACCCCATTGGCTTCGGCCTGCTGGTGGCGGGGGGAGTCGCCTATACGCTGGGGGTGCCATTTTTTGCCCTCGGCCGCTACTGGCCCATGCTCCACGGCATCTGGCATGTGCTGGTGATGGCCGGCAGCCTGCTGCACTACCTGGCGATTCTCGGGTACGTGGCGCCGGGCTAGGCGCGCTCCTGCACCGAGCGCAGTCAACTGTGTCATCGGCGTGTCGCAGAGTTAAGACATCCTTGGTGGTTTTAAGAGATCATCGGAGTTCTAAGAGATCCTTGGCTGTTTATTGCCGGGAACGTACTCGCCTGGCGCCGAACCGTCGCATCGAAACAGGAGTAAACCACCATGACGAAGAGCTCGAACAACACTCCCGGCGGCACGCCCGCCAAGACGGTGCCGAAGGCCCCGGGTTCGATGTTGCCGGCCGGGGCGATGACCAATCCCCTGCAGGTCTGGGGCCCGGTGGGCGAGTACATGATCGATGCCATGCAGCGCACCGTCCTGTTCTGGGATGTCTTGCGCCAGCGAAGCGAACAGTATTACGCGCAGAAGGCGAAGGCCGTGCCGCATGTGCTGAGCTTCGACGCCGAACTGGTGCTGGATGGCCGCAGCTTCGACAAGCCGGTCAACTACCTGCTGGTGCGCGTCAAGTCACCGCAAGGCACGGCCACCGACCCCCTGAAGCGGCCCTTCGTGGTGGTGGACCCGCGCGCCGGGCACGGGCCGGGCATTGGCGGCTTCAAGGCCGACAGCGAGCTGGGGGTGGCCATGCGGGCCGGGCATCCCTGCTACTTCGTGGGCTTCACCCCGGATCCGATGCCGGGGCAGACCATCGAAGACATCATCTACGCCGAGGCGGCGTTCCTGGAGAAGGTCATCTCCCTGCACCCCGAGGCCGAAGGCAAGCCCTGTGTCATCGGCAATTGCCAGGCGGGCTGGGCGGTGATGATGGTGGCCGCCATTCGGCCCGAACTGTTCGGGCCCATCATCATTCCAGGCTCGCCGCTGTCCTACTGGGCCGGCGCGGAAGGCGAAAACCCCATGCGCTACACCGGCGGCCTGGCCGGTGGCAGCTGGATCACCGCGCTCACCAGCG
>JBEOKH010000593.1:0-5720 GCA_040275625.1 Thauera sp.
CACGAGGACGCTCGCGCGAACCGCTCGCCCGCGCGCTCGAGGATGACGGAGGGGCCCGAATGTGGAATCCTGTCGTCCCCTCACCGTTTTATCGAGATTTCCATGAACATCGCTCCCGCTCCCTTGATCACGCTTTCCAACGGCGTCGAGATGCCCCGGCTCGGTCTGGGCACCTGGCCGATGAACGACGCCGAGGCCGCCGAGACCGTCGCGCGCGCGCTCGACATGGGCTATCGCCTGATCGACACCGCCGAGAACTACGAGAACGAGCGCGGCGTCGGCGAAGGCATCCGGCGCGCGGGCGTCGCCCGTGACGAGGTCTTCGTCACCACCAAGTTCAACCGCAAGTGGCACAGCATCGACGGCGCGCGCCAGGCCTGCGAGGCCAGCCTTGAGCGCCTCGGCCTGGACTACATCGACCTCTTCCTGGTGCATTGGCCCAACCCGGACCAGGGCCGTTACGTCGAGGCCTTCGAAGGCCTGGTGAAGCTGCAGCAAGCCGGCCTGGTGCGCGCGATCGGTACTTCCAACTTCAAGCCCACCCACCTGCAGCGCCTGTTCGATGCCGGTCTGTGCCCGCAGGTGAACCAGATCCACCTCGACCCCTGGCATGCGCGCGCCGACCACGTCGAGGTGCATGCGGCGCGCGGCATCGTCACCGAATCCTGGAGCCCGCTCGGCCGCGCCAACGCGATGCTGGCCGACCCCGCGATCGTGGATGTCGCCAAACACTACGGCCGCAGCCCGGCGCAGATCATCCTGCGCTGGCACACCCAGCTCGGCTATGTGCCGGTGCCGAAGTCGTCCAACCCCGAGCGCCTGGCGCAGAACCTCGACGTGTTCGACTTCGCGCTCACCGCCGAGGAGCTGGCGGCGATCAGCGCGCTCGACCGCCCCGATCCGGAGATGCTGGATTCGGACGTGTTCGGGCACTGAAACTGCGGCTTCGGTAAGCGTTCGCGGCTTCCGCCGCTCCTACAGAAACCGACCGTTCGCGGCTTTCGCCGCTCCTACAGGAAACGACCGTTCGCGGCTTCCGGCGCTCCTACAGGAAACGACCGTTCGCGGCTTCCGGCGCTCCTACACGAACCGACGCGGCTCCGGTTCTCGTGTAGGAGCGGCGGAAGCCGCGAACTTTCCTGGCTTGTTCAATCCGCAACGGACCCCGGGCTCCGCCAGACCCCCAGCGCCAGCAGCTGCTTCGTCGCCGCCTCGGCCCAGCCGCGGTTGGCGGCGGGGCTGGCGGGGCTGGGGTGGAGGATGCGGCCGAACTTGAGCCCGGGCAGTCCGCTGGCCCCACCCAGGGCCTCGCTGGCGCGCTTTTCAGCCCAGTTGCCGATGCCGATCACCCACTCGGGTTCGAGCGCTTCGATCACCGCGCGCAGATGCGCATCACAGGCGGCCAGCAAGGGGCGCTGCTCGGCCATCGGCAGCTTGTCGGGGGTGAGGTTGCGCCCGCCCTCGAAGAACACCAGCGGGCAGTAGTTGGCGACGAAGTGCTCGGCGAAGAAAGCCTCGGGCGCGCCGTAGCGGGCGCGGAACAGGCCCCACAGGCGCTGGCCGCTGATCTCGGAGCGTGTGCACGCGAAGCCCTCCACCGGGCGCTTCGGGTTGACCGTGCGCGGCTGGCCGACCGCGCCCTCGAGCCCGAGCCAGTCGCGCGCACTGGCGATCTCACCGAAGGGCACGCCGATCTGCGCCATGCCGAAGGGGCCGGGATTCATGCCGACGAACACCACCCGCCGGCGGCCGCTGCCATAGCGCTCGAGGTAGCGTCGGTGGACCTCCCAGGCGTAGTCGAGCGGGTTGTAGACGTGGGTGACGGGGGGCGCGAAGGGCAGCGCGTCCACCGCGCTTGCGAGCTGGCGCGCGGCATCGATCAGGAGGTGTGCGGTCATCGGTCAGAACAGGAGCTTGAAGGGATGGGGCGCCGCCATGCCTGCGCCATCAGTCGTCCATCGCGCCGACGGCCTGCGGGCGGCCGAGGCGCGCGAGCGCGTCGCGCAGCCACCACACCATCACCACGCCGGGTACGGCGACGACGATCGAGAAGATGAAGAACGCCGGCCAGCCGATGCTCTGCGACAGCACGCCCGACAGCGGGCTCACATAAATCCGCCCCACCGCGGCGAAGGCCGACAGCATGGCGTAGTGGGTCGCGGTGAAGTGCTGGTTGCACAGCCCCATCAGCAGGGCGACGAAGGCCACCGTGCCCATGCCGCCGCTGATGTTCTCGCCCGCGATCACCGTGAGCAGCAGCAGGTCGAGCGCAGCAGGCGCATCGAGCGACACCAGGCCCCAGTCGAAGGCCGGCATCATCACCGCGCCCCACGCGCCCTTGCCGAGCTGCGCGAGCAGGTAGAAGCCGAAGTTCGACACCAGCTGCAGCACGCCGAACAGCAGCAGTGAGCGGTACAGCGCCAGCCGGGTCATGATCAGCCCGCCGATGAAGGCGCCGAGGATGGTGAGCCAGATGCCGATCACCTTGTTGGCGATGCCGACCTCCTCCTGCGAGAAGCCCATGCCCTTGATCAGGAAGGGCGTGGTCAGGCTGCCGGCGAAGGCGTCGCCGAGCTTGTACAGGATGATCAGCGCCAGGAAGGCCGCGGCGCCCTGCTGCGCGAAGTAGCTCGACAGCGAGCGGTTGAGCGTCTCGAAGCCGGCACGGCGCGCCGCCCACCACGCCAGCGGCAGCGCGAGCGCGATCTCGGCCATCACGAACAGGAGCTGGATCCAGCGGTTGGCGTCGTCGGGGTCGAGCCCGATCAGGATCAGCGCCTGGCGGGCGATCCAGTAGCCGGCGGCAACGCCGGCGAGCATTGCAGCAAAACCGATCAGTTCGCGCTTCGGGTCGGAGGCGAGCGGCTTCAGCGCCGCCGACACGCGCGGCAGCGCCAGCAGCGACAGCGCGCCGCAGGCCGCCAGGATCAGCGCCATCGTTTCGTACACCCGCGGCCATGACGCCCATTGTCCGGCCCAGATCAGCGCGATGCCGCCCGACAGGATCATCGCCAGGCGGTAGGCGAACACGTGCACCGAGGCGCCCAGGCCGCGCTCTTCCTCGGGCAGCAGGTCGGTGCGGTAGGCATCGACCACCACGTCCTGCGAGGCCGACAGGAAGGCGATCGCCACCGCAGCGGCGGCGAACAGCCCGGGCGTGGTGGTGGGCGACAGCGTCGCCATCCACCACAGCAGCGCGGCGAGGGCGAACTGCGTCAGCGCCAGCCAGCCGCGGCGACGCCCGAGCCAGGGCGGCTCGAAGCGATCCATCAGCGGCGCCCACAGGAACTTGAAGGTGTAGGGGATGCCGACCAGCCCGAAGAAGCCGATGGTGGCGAGGTCCACGCCGTCGACCGTCAGCCAGGCCTGCATGGCCTGGCCGGTCAGCGCCAGGGGCAGGCCGGAGGCGAAGCCGACGACCAGAATGGCGGACATGCGCCAGATGCGCGCGAGGGCGATGGGGAGCGGGAAAGGCAAGGGGTGTGGGGGCGTTGCAGGGCCGCGCATTATCGCAGATCATCCGCGGCCGTCCGGTTTACACAATTCGATACTTTGCTTGCGTCCGGCCCGTTCTGCCTCAACAATGCCGACAAACGCAGTTATCCCGATTCGAGGAGGTCGTTTTTCATGTCCTACACCGTGACCGTGGTCTTTGGCGGCGAGCGCGAGTACGAGTTCTCGCTGCGCGAGGCCGATGTGGCCTCGACCACCAAGGAGCAGGCCCGGACCTGGCTCGCCACCGAGTTCGAGGAGCTCGAGTGCACGCCGTCCAACCCGATGGGCAAGGTGCTGGTGCTCGACATGGTGCTCAACGTCGCCAAATACGGCGGCGAGAGCCGTTTCGAGCAGGGCACGGAATGGGCGCACAAGTACGCCCTGAGCACCGCTGCTGCGCTTGATCGCCCGGTGGTGCGGGTCGACGTGACGGACTTCGTCGTCGGCTGAGTGGTCAGCGCGCCGCCGGCTGCGGCCGGCCGTGCGCTTCCAGCAAGGTGTGAACCAGTCGTGCGAGCGTCGTTCCGCCCTGGTCTTCGAGCAGTTTCACCCGCGCCGCTGCGGCGCTGCGGTTTGGCGAGTCCGGCCGGCTCGCCTGCCAGAGCGTCTCCAGCGTGCGCTCGATGAAGTCGAGCGGCGCGTCGGCATCGACCAGCACGATCACGCGCTCGAGCGGCACGAAATCCAGCAACTGCTGCAACTCGTAGCGACAAGCCTCGTTGTGCGGCGTGATGCCGCGCAAATCCATCAGCACCACATCGGCGGATTGGGCCAGGCACAGCATGGCAGGCCGCCAGGTGTCGTCGTGGCAAAAGAATTCGTTCACCCGATGGCGGCCGTCCGGGTCGGGCCCGAGCGCGCGTGCCGCGTAGCGGCGGGCGAGGTCTTCCTCGTCGCGGACGAACTGGCGTGACAGCCGGCCACCGACGAAATCGAGGAATTCGTGCGGCTCAACCGCCGTGGTGGCGAGGTCGGGACCGGCGATCATGTCGATGTTGCCGATGCGCAGCCAGCGCTTGCCGAGCGCATCGAACAGGCGCTCGCTGCGCGCGCCGAGCGCGAACACGCGCAGCAGCAGCAGGGCGGGTGAGCGCTGCGGCGGTGCGTCGGCGTGGAGGGCTGCGCGTCGGCCCTGCGGCTGCCCCAGCCCGGCCAGCCGGAACCCGGCGATCGTGACCAGCTTCCAGGCCCCGAATGCGATCACGCCGGCCGCCATCCAGGCCAGCCCCTCGAAGGCGAAGCCTACCGACTGCACCACCGCGAACAGCAGCCACATCGCTTCCAGCGTCAGGCCCTGATCACTGCTGCGGCGGGCGATGTGGCGGCGGCCGAGCCGCGGCAGGAGTTGCCAGCCGATCAGGGCCGCGATGGCTGCGCCAACGAGCAGCAGGCCCCAGAAGGTCTGCGTGCCGTCGAGGCCGAGCGCATGGCCGAGGGGTGACCGACTGCAGGGCGAGGCACACCGGCAGCGTCAGCGCCGCCGCGATCCGGATCAGCGCGGGCAGTGCCCCGGTGGCGACGAGGACGGCCTGGCTGCCCTGCTGCATCGCGTGCGCGTCGGCCTCAGCCGTCGCGCCCGAGCCGGTACACGGCGACGCTGGCGAGGAAGTTCGGCTCGTCCAGCATCAGCTTGCCTTCGTCGAAGGCCAGGCGTTCGCGTACCGCGATGCCGTTCATCTCGCACAGCGCGTCGAAGTCGGCGATGGTGAAGAAGCGCACGTTGGGGGTGTTGAACCACTGATGCGGCAGACTCTCCGAAACCGGCATGCGGCCGTTGAGAATGCTCTGGCGGTGACGCCAGTAGCCGAAGTTGGGGAAGCTCACCACCGCCTCGCGGCCCACGCGCAGCATCTCGTGCAGGATGCCCTGGGTGTTGTGCATGGCCTGCAGCGACAGGCTCATGATCACGTGGTCGAAGAAGCCATCCTCCAGCCCGACCAGGCCTTTCTCGAGGTCCATCTGGATCACGTTGACGCCGTTCTTCACGCTCGCCAGCAGCTTGTCGGGGTCGTTCTCGACGCCGTAGCCCTGCACCTGGCGCACCTGCATCAGGTGCTTGAGCAGGTCGCCGTCGCCGCAGCCGAGGTCGAGCACCTTCTCGCCGGGCTCGATCCACTGCGTGATCACTTCATAGTCGTAGCGGTAGGAGGTCATATCAGTATGCGCCGAGCCGTCTCAAGCGTACTGACGCCCCCTCGGGGGGCAGCGAACGCAGTGAGCGTGGG
>JBEOKH010000594.1:0-5921 GCA_040275625.1 Thauera sp.
TGCTGATGGCCTTCGCCAAGCCGGGCGACACCATCATGGGCATGAGCCTGGCCGAGGGCGGCCACCTCACCCACGGCATGCCGCTGAACATGTCGGGCAAGTGGTTCAACGTCGTCGCCTACGGCCTCGACGCCAAGGAAGAGATCGACTACGACGCAATGGAGCGCTTGGCCCACGAGCACAAGCCGAAGATCATCATCGCCGGCGCCTCCGCCTACGCGCTGCGTATCGACTTCGAGCGCTTCGCCAAGGTGGCCAAGGACATCGGCGCCATCTTCTGGGTCGACATGGCGCACTACGCCGGCCTCATCGCGGCAGGCTTCTACCCCAACCCGGTGCCGCACGCCGACGTGGTCACCTCGACCACCCACAAGACCCTGCGCGGCCCGCGCGGCGGCATCATCCTGATGAAGGCCGAGCACGAGAAGGCGCTCAACTCCGCGATCTTCCCCGGCCTGCAGGGCGGCCCGCTGATGCACGTGATCGCCGCCAAGGCGGTGGCCTTCAAGGAGGCGGCCACGCCCGCATTCCGCAACTACCAGGAACAGGTGATCGCCAACGCCCGCGTGATGGCGCGCGTGCTGTCGGAAGAGCGCGGCCTGCGCATCGTCTCGGGCCGCACCGAATCCCACGTTTTCCTGGTCGATCTGCGCAACAAGAAGATCACCGGCAAGGCCGCCGAAGCGGTGCTCGGCAGCGCCCACATCACGGTAAACAAGAACTCGATCCCGCACGACCCGGAGAAGCCTTTCACCACCTCGGGCATTCGCCTCGGTTCGCCGGCGATGACCACGCGCGGCTTCACCGAGATCGAGGCGGAGAAGATTGCCCACCTGATCGCCGACGTACTCGACGCGCCGCAAGACCAGACGGTAATCGAGCGCGTGCGCGGCCAGGTGGCCGAGCTGTGCGCGAAGTTCCCGGTCTACGGCAAGTAAGGCGCCCGGCGGGGCGAACGCGCACCTGAGATCCGCGCCGCCCGCCCCTGCCTACCGACCATGAAATGCCCCTTCTGCGCTGACCCCAACACTCAGGTCACCGACACGCGCGAGAACGAGGACGGCGACGTCGTGAGGCGTCGCCGTCGCTGCGTCAAGTGCGACAAGCGCTTCACCACCTATGAGCGCATCGACCTCAAGATGCCGCACATCGTCAAACGCAATGGCAATCGCACCGAGTTCGACCACGCCAAGCTCGCCGGCAGCATGAAGCTGGCGCTGCGCAAGCGCCCGGTCACCATCGAAGCCATCGACGCCGCGGTCGACCGCATCGAGGCCCGCCTGCTGGCGATGGGCGAGCAGGAGGTACCGAGCGAGAAGGTCGGCGAACTGGTCATGAAGGAGCTCAAGAAGCTCGACAAGGTGGCCTACATCCGCTTCGCGTCGGTGTACCGCAACTTCGCCGACGTGGACGAATTCTCCGAGGTTATCCGCGAGGTGCAGGCCGGCCCGCGGCGCAGCAAGACCGGCAAGCCCGACCCGGACTCCGAGCATGACCTTTTCGGCGGCTGACCATGCCGCCATGGCGCGCGCGCTGCAACTCGCCGCCCGCGGCCTCGACACCACCTCTCCCAACCCGCGCGTCGGCTGCGTGATCGTGCGCGACGGCGCGTTGGTTGGCGAAGGCTGGCATGCACGCGCCGGTGAGCCTCACGCCGAGATCCATGCCCTGCGCACCGCCGGCTCCGCGGCGCGCCGGGCCACCGCCTATGTCACCCTCGAGCCGTGTTCGCATTTCGGCCGCACGCCACCGTGCGCCGATGCGCTGATCGAGGCCGGCGTGACGAAGGTGGTGGTCGCCATGGAAGACCCGAACCCGCTCGTCGGTGGCCGCGGCATGGCGCGCCTGCGTGCTGCGGGCATCGTCACCGAACACGGCCTGCTCGCCGACGAGGCGCGCGAACTCAACATCGGCTTCGTCTCGCGCATGACACGCGGCCAGCCGTGGCTGCGGCTGAAGGTCGCCAGCACGCTCGACGGCAAGAGCGCGCTCGATAACGGCGTCAGCCAGTGGATCACCGGCCCCGCGGCGCGCGCCGACGGCCACCGCTGGCGCGCGCGCGCATGCGCGATCCTCACCGGCATCGGCACGGTGCGCGCAGACGACCCTGTGCTCACCGTGCGCGATGTGCCCTGCGAACGCCAGCCGCTGCGCATCCTGGTCGATGCCCGCCTGGAGGTCTCGGCGCAGGCGCGCATCCTGCAGGGCGCCCCCATCCTGATTGCCACCGCGAGCACCGATGAGGCGCGCATCGAAACCCTGCGCGCGACCGGCCACGAGCTGATCCTGCTGCCCAACGCAGCCGGCAAGGTCGAGCTGAGCGCGCTGCTGCGCGTGCTGGGCGAGCGCGGCATCAACGAGCTGCACGTCGAGGCCGGCTTCAAGCTCAACGGCTCGCTGATGCGCGAGGGCTGCGTGGACGAGTTGCTGATCTACCTGGCGCCGATGCTGGTCGGCGACGCCGCGCAGGGCCTCTTCAACCTGCCCGCCCTGCTGACGCTGGACGGCGCCACCCGGCTCGACATCCGCGACGTACGCCGCGTCGGACCCGACCTTCGCCTGATCGCCCGACCACTGCCGCGGGGCTGATCCACTTCCCCCGACGGCTCGCTCCGTCAGGCACCTGGCAGAGCCCTCAGCGTCCCGTCCCGCACACCGTACAACCGGGATCGCGCCCGAGCGCAACGCTGCGCCATTCCATCGAAAGCCCGTCGAGCAGCAGCAGACGGCCGTCGAGCGTGCGCCCGCAGCCGATGATCACCTTGAGCGCCTCGGCTGCCTGCGTGGTGCCGATGATGCCGACGATCGGCGCGAACACGCCCATCACGGCGCACCGGACCTCCTCGATGTCCTCGCCTTCCGGAAAGAGACAGTGGTAGCAGCCGCTGTCGGGCTTGCGCAGGTCGAACACCGACACCTGGCCATCGAAGCGGATCGCCGCCCCCGACACCAAGGGCTTGCGGTGCCTGACACAGGCGCGGTTGATCGCGTGCCGGGTGCCAAAGTTGTCGGTGCAGTCGAGCACCACATCGGCGCGCGCAACCTCGGCCTCGAGCGCCTCACCCGCGAGCCGCGCCTGAATCGGCTCGATCCGCGTCTGCGGGTTGAGCCGGTGCAGGGTGGCGCGTGCCGAGGCGACCTTGGGCAGGCCCACCATGTCGGCCGAATGCATGATCTGGCGCTGCAGGTTGGTAAGGTCGACGGTGTCGTGATCGGCAATCGCGAGCGTGCCGACGCCTGCGGCTGCGAGGTACATCGCCGCGGGCGAGCCCAGGCCGCCGGCACCGATGATCAGCGCACGCGCATCAAGCAAGGCCTGCTGGCCGTCGACGTCGATCTCGGGCAGCAGGATGTGGCGGCTGTAGCGCAGCAACTGATCGTCGTTCATGGGGCGCCTACTTGTACTCGCGCAGTTCAAGCGGCGTGTCGTCGTGGTCGCCGTGAATGTGGTGATCCCAGGCCTGGACATAGACCTCGTTGGACTGCTTGATGAGGCGCTCGGGCGACAGCAGGTTGTGGCGCTGGGTCTCCTCGCTGAAATAGATGATCGCACGCACCAGCTTCGTGAACAGCGAATTGTCGAGCGCGAACCCGGCCTCGCGCAGCGCGTCCTCAAGCGTCTCGAGCGAGTAATCCAGCACCGAATAGTGCACGACGATGGCTAGCGGATCGTCGGTGCGCTCGAGCTGGAGCGCCTTGAGCGGCTGCAGCGAGCGCCAGGCCCGCTCGAGCTGTCCGGGTGGCAGCGCCTTGAAGCGGATGACACGCTGCTTGTGGATGTCGGCACCCGGCTCCGGCCGGTCGTGATGCCGACCGGCAAGCTTGTAGGCAGTCTCCCTGCGCATGGTCGTCCCCCCTGCCAGACTCTCCGCTATTTCTTCGGTACTTCAGCCGGCGCTGCCACTGCGGGCGCGACCGCCGCCGCGGGCACCGCGGCCGCAGCTTCAGCCTGCAGCGCCTGAGCGATGTCCTCGCCCTTGAGCAGGCGGATGGCCTGCTTGAGCTGGTGGTCGTTCTCGCCCGCAAGCTCGAAGCGCACCGGCTCGGCCGCCTCGTCGGTCGCGGACGCGCCGCCCGCCTTGTCTGCAGCAGCCTCGGCGGCCGCCTTGGCAGCCTTGTCGTTTTCCAGGTGCCCGACCAGGTCGGCCTCACGCACTCGGCGGCTGGAACCGTTGGCCGATTCCTCGACGACAATGTCGGGCTCGATACCCTTGGCCTGGATCGAGCGCCCGTTCGGCGTGTAGTAGCGCGCGGTGGTGAGCTTGATCGCGGTGTTGTTATTGAGCGGCAGGATGGTCTGCACCGAGCCCTTGCCGAAAGTCTGGATGCCGATCACCTTGGCGCGCTGGTGGTCCTGCAATGCGCCGGCAACGATCTCGGAGGCCGATGCCGAGCCGGCATTCACCAGCACCACCATCGGCACGTCACGCGCATAAGGCGGCAGGCGACGCAGGAAATCGTCACGCGTGCCACGCAGATAGTCGGCCTGGGTGGCACGGTACTCACGCTTGGCGTCTTCGGTGCGCCCGTCCGTGCTCACCACCAGCGCATCGGCGGGCAGGAAGGCGGCAGACACGCCGACCGCGCCATGCAGCAGGCCGCCCGGGTCGTTGCGCAGGTCGAGCACGAGTCCTTGCAGCGAACCCTCGGCTGCGAGCTTGTTCAGGTGCTCGACCACCGAAGCCGCGGTGTTCTCCTGGAACTGTGCGACGCGCAGGTAGCCGTAGCCCGGCTCGAGCACCTTGGACTTCACGCTCTGCACCTTGATGACTTCGCGCGTGAGCTTGATGACCACCGGCTGCGGCAGGCCCTTGCGCATGATGGTCAGGGTGATGTCGGTGCGCGGTTTGCCGCGCATGCGCTTGACCGCGTCGTTCAGGCTCATGCCCTTGACCGGGGTGTCGTCGAGCTTGACGATCAGGTCCCCCGCCAGCACGCCGGCGCGAAACGCGGGCGTGTCCTCGATCGGCGAGATCACCTTGACGAAGCCGTCTTCCATGCCGACCTCAATGCCGAGCCCGCCGAATTCGCCCTGGGTGCCGACCTGGAGGTCCTTGAAGGCCTCTGCGTCGAGATAGGCGGAGTGCGGATCCAGCCCGGACAGCATGCCGCTGATCGAGTCGGTGATCAGCTTCTTGTCCTCGACCGGCTCGACGTAGCCCTGCTTGATCGCGTTGAACACATCGGCGTAGGCGCGCAGCTCGTCGACCGGCAGCGGCAGCGGAGCGCTGCGATCGGCGCTGGCGGAGAAATTGAGACTGATCATGATCCCGGCCACCATGCCGGTCATCACGAGGCCGAACTGTTTCAGCTTGCTGCTGCGCATGAGAACTCCGTTAGTGCGCCTGTCGTGCGCCGACCCTGCAGCCGGCCATCCCGTCTAGTTGAGCCGCATCCACTGCAGCGGATTCAGCGGCTGCCCCTGGTGACGGATCTCGAAGTATAAACCCGATTCGTTGCCGATCCCGGCCGCGCCAACGCTGGCGATCGGGTCGCCGCCGCCTACGTTGTCGCCAACCTCCTTGAGCAGCGAGTCGTTGTTGCCGTAGATGGTCAGATAGTCGCCGCCATGATCGACGATGATCAGATTGCCGTAACCGCGCAACCAGTCCGAAAAGACCACCTCTCCGCCCGCCACCGCACGCACCTGATCGCCGCTGCCGGCACGGATGAAGACGCCTTTCCAGGTCGTGCCACCGTCTCCCCTTGGAGCACCGAAGCGGCCGACGAGTTCGCCGCGCACCGGAAAGCGCAACTGACCACGCAGCTGACTGAAGCGCACGCCTGTCGGCGTGGCGATAGCAGCGTCGCGCACCTCACCGACCACCGGCTCGGGTCGGGCCGGGCGCTCGACAGGCTCACTGCGGGTGGGCTCCGGGGCGGGCTCCGGCGCGGCTTCGGCGCGCGCCATGTCGCCCCCC
>JBEOKH010000595.1:0-3522 GCA_040275625.1 Thauera sp.
CTGGGCGACGACCTCGAACAAGCAGCTCAATTTCGTGCAGCACATCAAGAGCCTGCTGAAGAGCACCGGCCGTGCCGCCGTGGTCGTGCCGGACAACGTGCTGTTCGAAGGTGGGGCCGGCGAGACGGTGCGCCGCAAGCTGCTGGAGACGACTGATCTGCACACCATCCTGCGCCTGCCGACGGGTATTTTCTACGCCAACGGCGTCAAGGCCAACGTGCTGTTTTTCGACAACCAGCCGGCGAGGAAGGAAGCGTGGACGCGTGAAGTGTGGGTTTACGACTACCGCACCAACATTCACCACACGCTGAAAAAGAAGCCGCTGCGCTACGAGGATTTGCAGGATTTCATCGCCTGCTACCAGCCGCTGAACCGTTTCGAGCGCAGCGAAACCTGGCATGAGACGGGAAATCCCGAAGGGCGTTGGCGCAAGTTCGGCATCGATCAGATTCTTGCCCGTGACAAGACAAGCCTGGATATTTTCTGGTTGAAGGACAAGAGCCTGGCTGACCTCGACAACCTCCCGGAGCCCGATGAACTGGCCGGCGAGATTATCGAGAACCTGGAGGCCGGCTTGAACAGTTTTAGGGCTGTCGCTGCCGCTTTGGCTTAGTCGGGCTGGTAAAATCGGCAGGGTTAATCGAGGACTATTCATGCAACTGACCATCACCCGCCCCGACGACTGGCACCTTCACCTGCGCGACGGCGAAGCGCTCGCTGCCGTCCTGCCGCACACCGCCCGCCAGTTTGGCCGCGCCATCGTCATGCCCAACCTCAAGCCGCCGGTAACGACGGTGGACCAGGCATCTGCCTACCGCGACCGCATTCTCGCGGCCTTGCCGACCGGCATGGCTTTCGAGCCGCTGATGACGCTGTACCTGACCGACAACACACCGGCAAGTGAAGTGGCCAAGGCTGCTGCCTCCGGCTTCGTCAAGGCGGTGAAGCTCTACCCGGCCGGAGCGACGACCAATTCCGATGCCGGCCTGACCGACATCGCCAAGGCTTACGACACGCTGGCCGAGATGGAGCGCGTCGGCCTGCCGCTGCTGGTGCATGGCGAGGTGACCGATCAGAAGGTCGATCTGTTCGACCGTGAGAAGGTGTTCATCGACACCGTGCTGCTGCCGCTGACTCAGCGCTTCCCGACGCTGCGCGTGGTCATGGAGCACATCACGACGAAGGATGCGGCCGAGTTCGTGGCCTCGACGCCGGCCAATGTCGGCGCAACCATTACCGCTCACCATCTGCTGTACAACCGCAATGCCATCTTCCAGGGCGGCGTGCGCCCGCACTGGTACTGCCTGCCGGTCCTGAAGCGCGAAACGCATCGTGAGGCGCTGGTCGCAGCGGCCATCTCGGGCAACCCGAAGTTTTTCCTCGGCACCGATTCGGCACCGCACGCGAAGATGACCAAGGAAGCCGCCTGCGGCTGTGCTGGTTGCTACACCGCCTACGCCGCCATCGAGCTGTATGCCGAAGCCTTTGAACAGGCCGGGGCGCTCGACAAGCTGGAAGGCTTTGCCAGCTTCCACGGCCCGGACTGGTATGGCCTGCCGCGCAATGCCGATAAGGTGACGCTGGCCAAGGAAAACTGGACCGTGCCGGCTGAGTATCCGTATCTTGCCACCGACAGCATCGTGCCGCTGCGTGCCGGCGAAACGCTGTCCTGGAAAATGCTCTGAGGAAATCCATCATGCGTCTGCGCCAACTTCTCCTGCCGCTGCTCGCCCTGCCGCTGCTGTCAGCCTGCGTGAACGACGGTGCGACGTATGAAATCGACAATACCCGCGAGCATGTGTTGTCGCTGATCCGCGAACAGCCGTATTTCTGGGACAGCAAGGTCAATCTCTACCTCGTCGTGTCGCGGATGCCGGCCTGCATGCGCCGCCACAGCCTGGGTTCGGCGACGGAGAAGACCAGGGTCGAGGTCTATCAGGTGCCTTCCGGGGCCTTCATCATCAAGGCCGGCAAGAAGATGTTCGCGACCGAGACGCAGACCTGCGAGAGTTTTGCCAAGATGGACAGCGAGCCGCCCGAGGGCATGGGCACCCTGATGGGTACCTTCCGCCTGAAGAAGGGGGTGCTCGTCTTCGTCAAGGAAGACGAGTCGGGCAAGTCCGCTGCCGAAGAGTGAGCGCTCGCTCTCCTTTCGGCTCTTTCCTGTTTGACCCCCTGCGGGGCTGGCTGGATCAGTTGCCGGCCCGGCCCGATAGCGCGGCACTTGCCGATCTGGCCGAGCGCTTTCCGGTTCATGCCGACAACGGGCAGCGCATACGTTTCGTGCCGCCACAGGCGGATGGTCGCATCTATGAATGCCGTATCCACGAGTGCGGCGAGGTCGAGACTCGCCCGGACAACTGGCACGACTTCTTCAATGCCCTTGTCTGGCTCAACTTTCCGCGCACCAAGAATGCCATCAGCGCCGCCCATGTCCGTGCAATGCAGGCGCCGGGCGAGCAACGGGGCGGGGTACGCGATGCGCTGACCCATTTCGACGAATGCGGCATTGCCGTCCTGTCGCCCCGGGCGGACTTGCTTGAACTGTTGCAAGGTTTTCGCTGGAAGGAACTGTTTGTCGAGCATCGGGAAGATGTCCGCCGGAGCATGCGCTTCGTGGTTTTCGGTCACGCAACCTACGAGCAGTTGCTGGCGCCCTTCCGCGGCCTGACCGCCAAGGCGCTGCTTTATCGGGTCGAAGCATCCTGGCTGGAGATGTCGGCAGGTGATTTGAGTGCCGCGGTGGACCGCCTGCTGGCGGCTGATGTCGAGGCCGGCCGCATTACGCGCCCTCGCGACCTTCAACCCTTGCCTTTGCTGGGCATTCCGGGGCTAGTGCCGGCCAGCGAAGATCCGGCCTATTACGACGATACCTGGCAATTTCGCCCGGGGCGAAGCCGGCAGGGCTAGCTGAGCGGAGCCCGGTTCAAGCCAAGGCCGGGAGACGTCGAGAGATACGCTGATTCATTCGGACACCGGCTTTCGCCGGAACGACGAGTCGCGAATGAATCAGCGCGTTCCTGATGCTCAGGCAGCCTGCTGAACGCGCCCGACGACATCGAGGCGGTTGATGCCGCTGACGATGGCCTTGATCGAGGCGGTCACGATGTTGCTGTCGATGCCGACGCCGAAGGTTTCCCCCTTGCCGGTGGCTGCCATTTCGACGAAGGCACAGGCGCGGGCATTGCCGTCCTCACCCATCGGCACCATCGAACGTTCCTCGTAGCTGCGCACCTGAACCTTGATGCCGGCGCTTTCGAGGGCATGCATGGCGGCGTTGATCGGGCCGTTGCCTTCGCCGGTCAGGATGTGCGGCGTACCGTCGATGTCGACCGAGAGGCGGATGCCCTGGGCGCTGCCGTGTTCGTAGAGGTGGTGCTCGCGATAGCGGACGACGGTCTCGCCGTCGAGATAGGTCTGGGTGAAGATGTTCCAGATGTCGTCAGCACTCACTTCGCCGCCATGCTTGTCGGTGTATTGCTGGACGACGCCGGAGAACTCGACCTGGAGGCGGCGCGGCAT
>JBEOKH010000596.1:0-5124 GCA_040275625.1 Thauera sp.
CGAGGTAGTAGTGGCTTTCACCGTGCACCATCTCGCGCGCCGACTGGCGCGGCTGGGCCTGGAACCTGGCCTGCTGGCGGCGGATCCAGCCGAGGCGGCCGACCACCGCCAGGCGCACGGCGTCGTCGCTCACTGCCAGCGGTGCCGCCACGCGCACCCGGCCCGCGGGCGGATAGACGCCCACGTGCAGGTTCCGGATGTCCTTGCGCACTACCTCGACCCGCAGCCCGCCGACTTCGAGGCAGCGGGTCTCAGTACTCATGCTGGTTGCGGGCGAGTTCGACGAGGGCGGCGGCGTGGCTGTCGAGGGCGTCGTCGGCGAGCTCGGTCGCATATGGCGCGGGGATATCGCCGAGCCGCACTGCCAGCGTGCCGGTGGGGGGCGCCTCGAGCACGCTGCGGATCGCGATCTTCACGCGCTTGATCTTCATCGGCTGCTCGCGCCAGCCATCTTGCCGGCTCGATCGAATTGCATCGTCGACGGCCAGCGCCAGGGCCTCGTCCTGCCCGAGGTTGTCGTAGAGCGCCCGGCGTGCGGCGGTCGTGAGCGTTGCGGGGTAGGGCGCGCCCGTGCCCGGCCTCCTTGCCTGGCGCGTGAGCGCGACGATCTGCTCCAGGTAGCGCTGGTATTCCAGCGCGCCCTTGCGCCGCTGCGCGATCAGGGCGTCGAGCAGCGCCGACATCTTCTCGTAGTACCTCGGGTTCACCGGCGACTCGTCGATGATCAGCTTGCGCACGTTGTTCTCGATCGTCTCGGCGACCGCCTCTTCGTTCTTGCGCAAGCCTTCGGGCAGCGCCTGCACCGCATCGGCGCCGCGCGCGATGATGAGCTCGATCAGCGACAGCTCGTCGAGGTCGGAGAGCAGCGCGCTGTCTTCGGCGCGCACGTAGGTGTCGATCAGGTGGCGCATCGCTGGTTCGTATTGCTTGAGGTCGATGTAGTCACCGCTGTTGAGCTTGACCTCGTCACGCACGCGGACGAAGTGATCGATCTCGGCCTTCAGTGCCTCGATCTCGCCCGCCGAATACCCGGCCCCGGCCAGCTCGCTGGCAAGGTTCGCGTACGCGCGCAGCAGGTGCGCGGTCATCTTGTACAGCGCCAGGCGCTTCGCTTCGTTGGCCTTCAATTGCTCGGCCTTGCCCGATTCCATGGCGCAGAAGTAGTGCAGGTACTGCACGGTATCGCGCGGCGGCGCCACCGGCTCGCAAAGCGCCTTCACCGCCTCGCGCGCTTCTTCCAGGTCCTCGCGCCCCTTGTGCAGTCGGTTCTCCAGCAGCCCGGCGACGTCGGCCTTGTCGTAACCGTCGAGCGCGCCGCTGGTGTAGTCGTCCATCGCGCCCTCGATGCGCTTGAAGAGATCCTTGTAATCGACGACGTAGCCGTATTCCTTGTCGTCGCCGTCGAGCCGGTTGACACGGCAGATGGCCTGGAACAGGCCGTGGTCGCGCATCTGCTTGTCGATGTAGAGGTAGGTCGCCGCGGGCGCGTCGAACCCGGTGAGCAGCTTGTCGACCACGATCAGCAGCTTCATCTGGCCGGGTTCGTCGATGAATCTCTTCTTCACCTCGGTCTCGAACAGCTCGACCTTGCCCATCGCCGACTCTTCCGGCTCGTGGAACCAGTCGGCGAGCATGCGGCGGTAGGTCTCGTACTGGCGCAGGCGCTCGGTCAGGCCCTCGGCGCTGGATTCGCCCTTGATGTCGGCGGGCGCGGGCTTGTAGCTGGTGACGATGGCGCACTGGCCAGCGAGCTCGGTCTTCGCGAACAGATCAAAGAGCTTGCACGCCTGGTAGATGCTCGACGACACAAGCATCGCGTTGCCGTGTCCGTCCATCAGCCGCGGTCTGGTCGCCATGTCGAGCAGGATGTCGTCGACGATGCGCGCCAGGCGGTCCTGGCTCGACAGCACCTTCTGCAGCGTGCCCCAGCGCTGCTTCAACTGCGCCTTGGCGAGGTCGTTGAGGCCCGCGGTCTTGGCGGCGAACCACTCGTCGATCTTTTTCGGGTTGGCAATGTACTGGTCGATGTCGCGCGCCTCGTAGCGCAGGTCCAGCACCACGCCGTCACGCACCGCCTCGTCGAACTTGTAGGTGTGGATGTAGCTGCCGAAGACCTCGATGCTGCGCGCCTTGTCGTCCTTCAGCAGCGGCGTGCCGGTGAAGCCGATGAACGTCGCCCCGGGCAGGATCGCCTTCATCGCCCGGTGCAGCTCGCCCGACTGGGTGCGGTGGCATTCGTCGACGAACACGTACAGGTCACCCTTGGCGCGAAAGTCCGCCGGCAGGGCGCGTTTCAGCTCCTCGACAAAGCCCCCGATGTCGCCCTCGTCCTTGCCGCCGAACTTGTGGATCAGCGAACACAGCAGCCAGGGCGTGGTGTCGTTCAGGCGCGCGATCAGGTCGGCCCCGCTCCGGGTGCGGTGGATGTCTTCGTAGACGCCCTTGAACACCTTCTCGATCTGCTCGTCGAGCTCGCTGCGGTCGGTGATGATCAGCACCCGCGCGTCCGCGCAGTGCTCGCGGATCCACTTCGTCAGCCACACCATGGTCAGGCTCTTGCCCGAGCCCTGGGTGTGCCAGATGATGCCGCCCTCGCGCCGGCGGATGTGCGCCTGCGCCGCGCGCACGCCAAAGTACTGGTTGTGCCGGCACAGCTTCTTGATGCCGGCGTCGAAGACGATGAAGTCGTGGATCAGCTCGAGGAAGCGCGCCTTGGCGCAGAGCTGTGCCAGCTCGCGATCGAGCGGGTTCTCCAGCGCGGACCAGGGCGCGGCCGGCGCGAGGCCATCATCCGTCGCCGCGTCCTCCTTCCAGCGCAGGTAGTACTTCTCGGGCGTCGCGATGGTGCCGTAGCGCAGCCCCTCGCTGTCGTTGCCCGCCATCAAGAGCTGGAGGGTCGAGAAGAAGGGCTCGATGAAGTTCGGCTTCTGGTTGTCCAGGTTCTGGCGGATGCCCTGCGACACCGACACCGTCGAGCGCTTGAGCTCCAGCACGCCCAGTGCGATGCCATTGACGTAGATCACCGCGTCCGGCCGCTTGTCGTAGGCCTTCGGGTCGGCCGCCTTCACGGTCACTTCCTCGGCGAGCGCGAAGTCGTTGGCGTGCGGATCGCGCCAGTCGATCAGCCACACGGTGACGGTCTGCTCGCCCACCTCGGGCTTCACCTTCACGCCGTAGCGCAGCAGCGCGTACACCGCGCGGTTGCGGTCGTACAGGCGCTTGCTGGTGTCGCCGGCGGCCTTGGCGAGCTGGTGCAGCGCGCGGGTGAGCAGGGGCTCGTCGACTCCGCGCCGGCGCAGCCAGGCGGCGAGCAGCCCGGGCTCGATGTTGGCGTTGCCAGTGCGGTCCTTCCAGTTGCCGAGGTAGGTGTAGTCGAGCCGGTCGTGGAAGAGGGCGACGACGCGGTCCTGGGTGGATCTCTCGGAGTGGCCGGCGGGGCTCATCGATCTTGTCCGGATAATGGCCTGCCGCTCCCGGTCGGGGGGCAAGGCGTGACGATCACGCGCAGAGCATATCAGCCCTCGCGCCGGCACCGTTTTATAGCGTTTTATCCTGAAACGGATAATTGGTGGCGGTCACCCTCTTGGGGGGTGTCGCCCGTCGACTTGTGCGGAGATTTCGATGCCTGGGGCGACTGCCACCCGCCGGATCCGCGGCGTGAGCGGCGCTTGCAGCATCCCCCGCGCGACCCAGCGCCTCCTCAATTCTCCGCGAACACCTCGTCGATCGTGCGCGCGTCGAGCACGCGCTCGGCCCAGATCTCGAGTTGCTCGGGCGTGGACTGGGAGAGGCGGCGGGTCACGTCGGTAGCAAGCGGACCAAAGCGGCGGTTGAGCAGGCGCAGCAGGACGCTTGCAGTCCCTTGGGCACGACCTTTCTCGAGGCCTTGTTCAAGCCCCTTTTCGATTCCCTTCTCCATTCCCTTTTCCATTCCCCTTTCGAGCCCTTCCTCCATGCCCTTCTGCAGCCCGCGCTCGATCGCAAGCCTTTCCACGCTGGTGACGTACTTCACTTTGCGCTCTCCTTCAATGTTTTCAATATCTTGCCACAGTCTCTGCTCGAGATCTTTCGGTAGCCGCATCATCCAGTCGAGCACCGAGAAAAAGTCGAGGATGCGCTGGCGCGTCCAGTCGCGTTCGTAGAGCAGGCGCACCAGGCGGCGCTTGGCATCGAAGCGGGCGGCCGGGCGCTGGCGGGTGCGGCGGGTGTGCAGGTGCGCGGCGGTGACGAGCGCGAAGGGGTTCGGGTTGCTCAGCAGCGCGGCTTCGTCCGTCATGTGGTCGACCAGCTTGGCGACCGGAAATTGCAGGCTGTGGCGGCAGCCGAGGCGCTCGTAGCCGAAGCGGTCGGGCCGCCACGCCGGATCGTCGTCGGCCAGCACCGCCAGGCTGGCCACCGGGCGATCATAGGTGTCGAAGATGCGGTAGTTGTAGACGAACATCCGGCGCGCGAAGTCATGGTCGACGCTGCCCTGGACCTCGATATGCACGCACAGCCAGTCCTCCTCGCCAGCGTGGGTGGTGACGCAGGCGAGCTTGTCGACATGGCGCCGGCCGAGCTCGGCGTCGCGCACGATCTGCTGCAGCTCCTTGTCGAGGAAAGTGTGGCCCCGGGCCCAGTCGATCTGGCGGCTGGCATCGGGGAAGTAGAAGTCGATGAATTCCGGAAAGGCATGCTCGACGGCCTCCTTCCACGGGCTGTCGTAGTCGTCCTGCGCTACGCTGGCGGGCATTCCGGGCTCCTGGGTGAGAAGGCCGGAATGCTAAGTGGAAATATGACAAAAGGGAATGTACGGCGATTGTTCGGGCCTGGCTGACTCGATTCGGAACGCGATGTCGTGAGCGCTCGGAGCCCTGGCCAACGCGAAGAAATCGTGGTGCGTCCCCGATTTTGCCGGAGCGGAAATCGTGGTCTGTCCCCGATCTCGCCGATTTCGCCGGCCCCCGATTTCGCCGATTTCGTTGAACTGGCGGACTTCGGCGAAGAGGCTCGGCGTCGCCGGCTTGCAGCGTGTTCATACCAGCCGGGTCCTGCCGGTGAGGAGTTCCTGCATCATCCCCTGCTTGAGCGCGCGGGTCTTGTCGCGGCGGGCTTCGAGGGCGGCGAGTTCGACGTCCATGTCGG
>JBEOKH010000597.1:0-5258 GCA_040275625.1 Thauera sp.
CATCGGCTGCCGATGAACCTGACGCCGCTGATGGCGGCGGCGGCGGCCGGCAACCTGCCGCTGGTCGAGGCGCTGCTCGATCGCGGCGCCGACCGCGACGCCGTCGATCAGTACGGCTACAACGCCCTGCACTGGGCGCTGCGCGAGGGTTTCCGCGAAGCGAAATTCGCGCGTGGTCCGCTCGCCGCGCTCTACGAGCGGCTTGCCCCGGCCAGCATCGACGTCAATACCGGCGAACGTCTGGTGCGCCTCGACCGGCATCTGTCCGAGTACTTCCTCTTCCAGACGCTGTGGGTCCTCTTCAAGTCGCGCTTCACCCACCGCCAGCGGCGCAGCAACGGCGCTTTCGAGGCGCAGGCCATTCTCGACGCCTGGCAGTTTCTGCCGGCCAACATCGTCCGTCCCGAGCGCAACAAGCGTCAGCATCTTTCCAGCGTCCTGGCGCGCAACGAGATCGACCGCGACTACGCCTACAACCGGGCGCTGTTCAAGCGCGTCAGCCAGGGCTGGTATCAGTTCAATCCGAAGCTCGCCGTGCGGCGCCGCCAGGGCGACGAGGAGACGTGGGCACCGATCTTTGCGGCGCTCAACCTGCCGCTGATCAACGAGTTTTCCCGGCTGAACGACTGGGAATGGCCGGAGCCGATTCCGAAAGTCATCGACCGCTTGCTTCTCGACGCGGGTCTGCCCGGATGGCGAGTGCCGATCGCTGCCGAGCGCGCCGTGGCCCGTGCGCAGGCGCTCGAGGAAGAACGCCTGGCCGAAGCGCGAGCGCTGCAGGCGCAGCGCGAGGCTGAGCAGGCCGCCGCGGCGCAGAGGCCCGTCAGATGGGGTCATCCGCAGGCCAAACGCCTCGAGATCGAGCGTATCCGGCGCGAAATCGAAGCGCGCAGGAAGCGCTGACCCGACGGACGGCTGAGCGCCGCAGAACCGCTGCCCGTACGGCAGACGGTGGCTGGCGGCTGACGGTCAGCGCTGGCTGCGCAGGGCGGTCACTGCGGACAGCCACTCGATGCCCGATCCGCAAGCCTGCGGACACTCTCCGTCGCACCGTGAAAGCAGCCCGGCGCACGCGCTGTACGGTGAAGTCGCGTTTGGCCTGCGCCTCCGCCAGTTGCTGCCGCAGTCGCGGACCGCGGGGGAGGGGGCGCCAAGTGTTCGCGACAGCCATTGCATGATCGACTGCCCGAGCAGTACCGGCATTCTCGGCACCGCAGTCAATCGTCGCGCGCGGCAGCTGCCCGGACAGGGGGTGCCAAGGAGCACCGCCCGGCGCAGGCGCGAATCCGGGGCCTGCACCAGCATCTCCAGGATGGAGAGACCAACATTCGCGAGCGCTATGCCAGAAGCCCGGCCCGTCAAGTGGCGGCTCAAAGAGCAGAATGTCCGCCGCGAACCCGCTCGCCTATAGCCACACTTTTCAACATGACCGACTACCCGTTGACGAACTCCGAGTGTTCTCCGGTCCGGACGGCGGCGGCTTTCGGCGCTGTTCCTGTAGCGTAAAATCGGCCATCAGGAAACGTCGAGGCGGCGAAGAATCGCCCGGCGAGAACGTCGGCTAACCGATCCGAAACCCGCCGCCAGGCTCTGTTCGCCGTCGGTCCAGGTCTCGGCCAATGCGGTCAGACGACTGCGTCGAGCGAGCGGCAGGTATCCGACAGTCAACCGACCTTGGAGCCAACGTGGCATCGAACGTCAGGTCCCAACCTCTTGAACGCGAACTGCCGACCCAGAGCCGCCTTCGGTGACTCTCCTTGGCGAACCATGCCCTCCGCCCTTTCGACTCAGGAGGCGGAGGCTGACGCGTCCGGTCGCGGCCGATCGCAGCGGCGAGAGAGGCCGCGCCTCAACCGCCCACGTCTGGGCTGAGTCCGTCCGACAGCGACCGGTGATAGCACCGCCATGCGGGCAACAGTCCGGCGACCAGCCCAGCGGCAAGCAGTCCGGCCAGCACAGGCACCATCGTGGCCACTCCGGACGGGCCCGACAGGCTCAGGCCGTAGCGCTGGACGAGCGCGCCCTCGAGCAGCCACAAGGAGGCAGTTGCGATCACCGCCCCCAGCGCGACGCCTCCCAGCGTGAGCAGAAAGGCCTCGCCGACGATCAGCACGAACACATGCCGCGGCCGCGCGCCGACCGCACGCAACACGGCCATCTCGCGGCGCCGCTCCTCCAGCCCGCTCCACAGCACCGTCAGCATGCCCACGAGCACCACCGCGATCACGCCCCAGGACATGCCGCGCAGCACGTTCTCCGCGACGCCGACGATGTCCCACAGTTCCAGCAGCGCTGGACCCGGCAACACCGCGCTCAGCGGCTCCGAAGGCCAGTTGACGATGCGCTGCTGCAGAAACAGCGCAGCTGCGCGCTGATCGGTCGCCAGCAGCATGGCCGAGATCCGCTCCGGCGCCTTGGCGATGACGCGCGCCTCCTCGGCGCTGAGCTTCTCGCCGGCAACAGGTGGGCGCCCGGCCTGCCAGTCGACGTGCATCGCCTCGATGCCCTGCAGGCTGACGTGCACGGTGCGATCGACCGCCGTGCCGGTGAGCTCGAGCACGCCGACGACGCGAAACGGCTTATCCTCGTGGTCGTGCCCCGCGCCCATCGACTGCTGCAGGCCGTGCTCGAGCTCGAGCGCGTCGTTTAGCTTGTAGCCGAGCCGCTGCGCGACTTCGGCACCGATCACCGCGTCGTAGACATCGGCGAATGGCATGCCGGAGGCGAACGCCAGCGGCTGCGCGCGTCCGTAACGGAAGTGCTGGAAGTAGCCCGCGTCGGTGCCCATCACCGGGAAGCCGCGGTGCGAATCGCCAAAGCTGACCGGCACCGCCCAGGCGACGCCGGGCAGCGCGGAGATCTTGCGATAGGTCTCGAAGGCCATGCCGCTGCCCGGCGTGCCGGTGCGGAAGACCACGCCCATCAGCAGTTCGACCGACCCGCCGCGCGGACCCACGATCAGGTCCACGCCGGAAACGCTGCGCGTGAAGGCCTCGCGCGCCTGGGCGCGCATCTGCTCGACCACGATCAGCACGGCCGACCCGAGGCCGATGCAGGCGACCGTGAGCAGCGCCACGAAGCGCCGCGCGCCGAGGCTCGCCCACGCCAGCGCAAGCAGCGGTTTCACGAGGATGCCGCTCCGTTCAACACGAGGTGACGGTCGAAGAGCGGTCGCAGGCCGGCATCGTGGCTCACCAGGATGATGGCGGTATCGGCACTGCGCGCCTCCGCGAACAGCAGGTCGAGAAAGGCGGCGCGGTTGTCGGCGTCCAGCGCCGAGGTCGGTTCATCGGCCAGCATCAGCGCTGGTCGCCCGATCAGCGCCCGCGCAGCGGCCACGCGCTGCTGCTGGCCGACGCTCAGGCGCGCGGCATTGCGCCCGCGGACGTCCGCCTCACCAAGACCGAGCGCGGAAAGCAGCCGCAGCGCTTCATCCACGAGCGCGCCACTGCGCTCGGCCACCTCCCGGCGGCGGCCGGAGAACCGGCACGGAAGCAGCACGTTGTCCAGCGCGCTCAGGTAGGGCACGAGGTTGAACTGCTGGAACACGAACCCGATGTGATCGGCGCGGCGCATGTCGCGCTGCGCCGGGGTCATCGCCACCCAGCTCTGGCCCAGCAGCTGCACGTCGCCGTCCTGCGCCAGGACCACGCCGCCGAGCAGTTGCAGCAGCGTGCTCTTGCCCGAGCCGCTCGGGCCTTCCAGCAGCCAGCGTTCGCCCGGAGCGACGCGCAGTTCGTCGATCTCGATGCGAACGGGCGACACCGGCCAGATGAAGCACAGCCCGCTCGCCGACACGACCGCCGCCGCGCGGCGATCCGGCAAGCCTGCGTCGACTGCGCGAGCCGTCACGTCGTCCAATCTGTCGAGTCCCTGCCCATTGCGCGCGTCGCTACTCGCGGTAGGCCTCGACCCCGGTCGCGTCGAGCGCGTAGCCGGTGGGGATGTCCGCGGACCCGTCGACCAGATTGAGCTTGGGCTTTGCGCGCACGGTGCGCATGACGCCCTGAACCCACACGGGGGCGAAGGCGCCCGCTGCTTCGAAGCCCTTCGGCATCCTGACGTGCACGATCTGATTGGGCGGCGGAGTCGGCGCGTGGATACACGCCCCGACATAGGGCACCAGCAGGAACTCCGTCACCTTCCGCCCGTCGGACTCGAGCGGCAGCACGTAGCCGGGCATCCGCACCTGCTGTCCGTTCAGCTTGTCGTTGACGGACTCCGCCGCCTGGCGGTGCTTCTCGGCAATCTCGGCGCGCTTCGCCAGGAGGCCGTCGACGTCGATCTTGTCCTTCTTCAGGCGGGCCACCACCTCGTCGAGTTTCGCCTGCTGGGGCGGCTCGAGGGCTTCTCCTCGAGCCTTGATCTGCCGGACGAAGGCAACCAGGCTCAGGTCGAGCTTCTGTTCGCTCGACAGGCTCAGGAACGGATCGTCGTACTTCTCCATGGGCGGCACGAGGTCGGACCACTTGATCTGACGTGCCGATTCGCCCGATGCGGGCATGCTGACGGCGGCGATGAAAATTGCCGTCACCGCGATGAGCCACTTCATTTCTTGCTCCAGCAGGATGAACTGCGAATGCGCATTCCGACAGGACCCTTCGCCAGGAGGCCTCTCCGCCACTAGAGCTGCGCCCTGGGGAAGTCAAGCACGCGTTGGCCGGATGACGCCGGTGCCTCCTCGATCGCATCAACGCCCATCGCGAGCGCTCCGCGGCGAAGTCTCTACTTGACGAATCGGGCGAAGGCCTGCAGCGCTTTCTCCGACGGGTGGTCGAGGCAGTACTCCGTGAATTCGTCCGTCGCCTTGCTCAGCGTTGCGGGGACGAAGATCGTGGCGCCCTTCTTGCCCAGGAAGTAGCCATGCAGCGCGCCGATGGCGATGTACCGGTCGTCGCCGGTCATGCGCATGACGTCTTTGCAGAGATACGCCGCAAGGTCCTCGGTGCGCGGTTCAGCCGGGGAACTGCGCGCCTTGTCCTGCGCCAGTGCGGTCGGCGCAAGGCAAATCGAACTCGTCAAGACAGCGATCAACGCTGCAACGCTAGTCGAACTCTTCATCTTCAGCACCATCTTCTTTCGATAGGTAGGTCTTGCTCAGTTGCGGTACAGGGTGCCGCGCATGCACGCGTCGTATACCTGCTCATAGGTCGAATTCTTGCTCGCCGCCCTGCGTGCTCCGCCCGCGACCGCACCGATAGCGGCGCCGCGACGTGCGGAATCCCTGCCGCCGACGACAGCGCCGAAGATCGCTCCCC
>JBEOKH010000598.1:0-7823 GCA_040275625.1 Thauera sp.
TTGATCACAGCGTAGCGGGCTCGGGGAAGGATGGGGTTTGTGGAGCGCTTACGAAAGTCCGACTCAGCGATGTAGTTGAAGAACTTGGACCACCATTCGAGGCTTTGGCGCTTTGCTTCCTCCTTCCAGCGCGCGCGCAGCTTGGCTTGTCGATTGTCGCTCCAGATTCGGACACGCCGGCCTGTCGGGAGGATCTCGTGGTACAGGGCAATGATCGACTGGTGTGGGCAAGGGTCGGCAGCTTTGCTGCTGACAAGCGGCGTGTCCGCCATATCTGACGGTTCTTGACGGTTCACTGACGGTTCGTCTGAAGGCTTCTTCAGGGGTGTCGGGAAGAATCCTTCAGGGGTAGCGGAAGGATTCTTCAGAGGTGAAGAATCCTTCAGGGGTGAAGAATTCTTCAGGTTCAAGCGGTAGAGATTCGTGCCTTTGGGCCCTTGGTTCTGCTGGACTTGAAGCTCGCCACTTTTGCGAAGCTCCGCGAGAATCAGGTTCACGTTGCGTGGAGTCATCCGACATTTTCGTGCCAAGGTGGCGACCGATGGGTAGGAGCGCCCGTCGTCGTCCGCGAAGTCGGCGAGGGCGAGTAGCATCAACAGATCGTTTCCACTGTGCCGGGATTTCTCCCAGACAGCGGAGAGCATGCGGACACTCATCACAGACCTCTGAACAGGCCGCGGCGGTCGTGATTTGCGTTGTGACAGTCAGCAAGGATCCGAGCGACGGCTTGGGGCTCAAAGTCATGGTAGTAGGCCCAGTACCGGCCATTCGGTCCCCACTCGATCGTGGGGGCCTCAAGCCTGATCGACGTTCGAAACGGCCCGCGGATTGCATGGAATATGACTTTCGCGTGAAGCTGTCGGGAAAATTGAGGATCGGCACAGTGACTCATGCTGCGACCTCCCGCCCGCGATAGGGGGACGCCGCTTGCCGCGTTGCGTCGTCCTGAAAGTCGAGCGTGTACTCGGCGATCGTGCGGCCGTTCTCTGCGACTTCACGGCTTACGATCGCCCAGCCGTCATCCTTCAGGAAACGGATATATGCGGCGAGTCGCCACGATCGGCCGAATCCGGATTGCCGAATCGGGCCGGCGGCCAGCGCCATCAAGGCCGATTCCTTGACGCTGTTCGGCTCGGGGAAGATCGGGAGCGGCTTGGGCGAAAGCGTGTCCGGGAACAGGTCGACGTGGGTAAACTGAGCGGGAGCAGTTTTCCCTTGCGCCTCGGTCATCGTCGGGGCGTTTTCTTTCTTGGTCATCGCGCCACCTCACGCTACGGCCATGCTTGCGAGGTATGCACGGATTGCGCCAACCCGCCAGCGGGTCGTCTTGGGGCCGACCTTGATAGGCTTCGGGAAGCCTCCCTCTTCGGTCCGTGCTTTACGCCATACCGTGTTTCGACTGCAGCCCAGTACACCGGCGATTGTCTTGTCGTCGACCAGGCCGGAAGCCGGCAGGCTGTCGAAGTTGACGATCGAAGATTTGAGGGGGGCGCAGTTGGCGGGTTTATCCATGCTTGTTCTCCTTGAGTCATGAAGGAGCGTCGTGAAACGCATGGATACGTATTCTTACCATCTGCAACTGCAAGACCAGCCCTACAGGGGGGTAGGTCCGGAATCAGGCGGCAAAAAGCCAGAAATTAGGCATCTTTCTTGCTTCGAGGGGCCTCGATTTTCGAAGAGGGAAGCTGTTGAGCAGCTGTCGAAGTAGGTTCGGCAAACTCGAGTGCGTTACCCGTTCACCACGCTGCGAAATGGAATGACCCGGGCGCCGATCTGCAGTGTGTCGAGGTAGTCGGCCCACGCCTGCATCATCGTCCGGCGCTCGGCCATGAACTGCGCGTGATGGCTGTAGGCGGCGAACACCTGCTTGCGCTCGCGGTGCGCGAGCTGTCGATCGATCACGTCCGGCCGATAGCCCATTTCCAGGAGCGCGCCGGTTGCTGTGGCGCGAAAGCCGTGCCCGGTGACTTGGCCAGCCTGATAGCCCATCGCGCGCAAGGCGCTGTTGATCGTGTTCTCGCTGATCGGGCGGCCCTGGCCGTTTCGGTTCGGGAAGAGCAGGTCGCTCCCGCCTGCGTGGTCCTGAAGCTCACGCAGCGCTGCCACTGCTTGATGGGAAAGGGGCACGACGTGCTCCTCGCCCATCTTCATTCCGGTCAGTCCACGGCTACGATCGCGCTTGGCTGGGACTGTCCAGATACCGGCGTCGAGGTCGAATTCGTGCCACTGCGCACACCGCAGCTCACCGGGTCGAACGAAGGTCAACACCAGAAGCTGAATTGCGAGCTTGATCGGCCTCGAAATGCGTACCGCGTCCAGGCGAATGAAGAACTCGCGCAACTCGCCGGCGCGCAGTGCCGGACGGTGTTCGCCTTTGTGCGGCGTTACCGCTTTGTGCAGGCCCTCGGCGGGGTTGCTCTTGGCGATGCCGTTCGCAATCGCGTGGATGTAGATCTCGCCGATCCGGGCGCGCACCCGCTTGAGCATGTCCGTTGCGCCTTTCGCCTCGATCTTGCGCAGCAGCTCCAGGACGTCGACGGGCTGAACTGTGGTTATCGGCTTGCTTCCGATAACCGGGAACACGTGGTTCTCAAGCGCGCGGATGGCGGCGTATGCGGTGCCCTCGGTGCGGCTGGTCTTCCACGAGGTCCACCAGGATCGGGCAACGGCCTCGAATGAGTTCTCGGCGGCGAGCCGGGCGGCGCGCTTGGCGTCCTTCTTGGTTGCGGCCGGATCGGCTCCCGCGGCGAGTTGCTCGCGCGCAGCGGCCAGCGCCTTCCGCGCGGCGGCGAGGCTGACGGCAGGGTAGGCCCCGATCGCGAGCGTCTTGCGCTTGCCGGCGAAGCGGTAGTCGTATCTCCAGAGCTTGGAGCCTGTGGGCTGCAGAAGGAGGAAGAGCCCGTCGCCATCGGTCATCTTGATGGCCTTGGCGCCCGGCTTTGCCTGGCGGATTGCGGTGTCGGTCAGCGGCATGTCGATCTCCGGCTGACGGTATTTTTCGTGACGGTATCGGCCTCTTGCTGCGTGTACCGTCGAAAATACCGTCGCTGTGACGGTATTGACATGGTGCCACTTGGGGCGAGCTGGGGCAACAAAAAACCCGCAAAGCCTTGAGCTGTGCGGGTTTCTGTTGTGGCTGGGTGCTTCTTGGTGCTTGGTGGTGGTCCCGTCACCAGGAATCGAACCTGGATCTGGCGCTTAGGAGGCGCCCGTTCTATCCATTGAACTATGACGAGGACTCGGGGACGCGCATTCTAGCCGTTCGGCGACGTCGGACCAAGTGCCGGTTCGCCCGCGCGTGGCGGGAACAGGAAGGCGTGCGGCGCGCGCAGCAGGCGGCGCAGCAGCAGTCCGCCCAGGCTGCGGCTCTGCGCGAAGGTGATGCGGCGCGCGCGCATCGCCACGCTCAGCGTGAGCGCGAAGCTCACCAGCAGGTTGGTGACGCCGATCAGCAGCACGCCGGCGAAGGCGATCGCCGCTGTGGTGGCCGGGATCGAGAAGTCGAGCGCGGCGGCGGCGTAGCCGAGGTAGGCCGACGAAAAGGCGATGTGGCGGATGTCGATCGGCAGGCCGAACAGCACGCCCAGACCGGTGGCGCCGCCGAGCAGGAAGCCGAAGAAGAAGTTGCCGGTGAGGGCGCCCAGGTTCTGCTCGACGTAGGCGGCGAGGCGCTGCAAGCGCTTTTCGCCGAGCAGGCGGCGCAGGCCGCGCAACTGGGTGAGGCGCTGCGGGATGCGGTTGTACGCCGACAGGTTGTCGTAATAGGCGGCGATCAGGCCCGACATGAACAGGCATACGCCGGCGATCGCTGCGAAGAACAGCGCGCCGCCGCGCGGATCGATCTCGGCGAGCAGCGTGTGCGCTTTCTCCGCGCTGATGAAATGGCTGCCGGTGGCGAGGTGGATGAGCACGCCGACCCCGATCGCGACCGGAATCGCCACCCCGATGTTGCCGAGGATGGCGCCGACCTGGCTGCGGATGGTGCGCACGATCAGGTCGGCGAGCGCCTCGAGGTCGCGCGTCTTGCCCTTGGCCTCGCCGATCGAGGCGGCGATCGCGTTCGCGGTCATTGCCGGCTGCTTGGTGGCGACGGTGCCGCCGAGCATGTGGATCAGCACGAAGCCGAGACCGTAGCTGAGGCAGAACGACATCAGCTCGTTGAGCGGCGCCATGCCCTGGCTGCCGAGCACGATCTTGTTCGCGGCCATGAAGGCAATGATCAGCCCGCCGAGCGCGGCCGAGGCGAAGAGGCCGAAATATTCGCTGCGCGAGCTGGTGATGTAGTGCTCGCCGGTCTTGCTCGCGCTCTCGGTCATGCGCAGCGACAGCAGCTCGACGTTCTGCCCCCAGTAGTCGGAGAGGATGTTCTTGCGGCACTCGGCGCGCACCAGGGTCTTGAACAGGCGCACGATGCGCGGCGCGGCGTCCTCGACCACGCGCCGCGTGCGCAGCTCGCCGAGCAGCTCGATCAGGTTGTGAATGCGCTCGAGGTGCTGGCGCAGGCGCTCGAGCTTGAAGGTCAGCGTCAGGCTGGTGCCCACCCGCATCGCGCGTTTGCGCACCCGCTGCAGCACCTCGTCGCACTGGTGCAGCATCACGGTCAGGTGCTTGTCGTCGGCGATCAGCGCGCCGGGGGTGGTCCACCATTCCTTGTAGTGGCCGATGTAATCGAGCAGCTCCGCGTTCTGCGCGAGGAAGGGCGATTCGTGCTCCTCGAGGTGGGGGTCGATGCGCACCAGCTCGCGGTCGAGCCCGATCGCCGAGACGTGGAAGGACAGCACGCGCAGCGATTCCAGGATCTCGCCGAGCGCGTTCGGCAGCGGGCTGGCGTCTTCCTCGAACATCGGCGTCTGGTGGCCGACCAGCAGGCGCAGGAAGTCCTGCCAATCGTGGTCGGGGATGGCGTTGACCCAGATCTCGTCGTCGACGCGATGGAACACCGCCGAGAGCAGATCCTTCAGGTGGGTGGTGTCGAGCAGCTCGGGCAGGATCCGGCTGCCGACGCGACGCGAGGTCTCCGAGAAGAAGCCGGTCGACGGCAGCAGCCCGGAGGAGACGTACATCGTCACCTGCTTGTGCTGCGCAAACAGATCGAGCATTGCCCGGCGCACCTTGCCGAGCAGGTCCGGTCGGCGGGCGAGCAGGTTGCCCAGCTCATGCAGGTTCCCGGTGGCCTTGTCGGTCTGGGTCGGGCGGGGTGGACGCAGCTTATCGACCAGGGCGGCCCATAGTTTTACCGGATCCTGATCCGGCTGGCCGAAGCGTTCGAGCAGTTTTTCCATGCGATTCCTGTATTCCATCGCGGCCCGGCAGGCGCTCGAGGCGGGCAGGGCCGTGGCGGGCGGGTCGGACGCCGCCGCGGTTTTGTGCACTGCATTATGCGGTATTCCGCCGCAGCCACCAGCACGGGGCTAGAATCGCCACCCCGATCCGACCCCGCGGTCCGTGCGCCGCGTCTGCCACGATGCCTCTGCTTGCCGTAGATAACGCCTGCCTCGCCTTCGGTCACGTTGACCTGCTGGACCGGGTGAGTTTCCAGCTCGATGCCGGGGAGCGCGTCGCCCTCATCGGACGCAACGGCTCGGGCAAATCCAGCCTGTTGCGGGCTCTGGCCGGCCAAGCGGCGCTCGATGATGGCACAGTCTGGCGGCAGGCCGAAATGGTCACCGCCTATGTGCCGCAGGAGCCCGACTTCACCCTCGAGCGCGACGTTTTCGCCACCATTGCCGACGGCCTCGGCGCCGCCGCGCAGTTGCTGGTCGATTACCACGCCGCCATGGTCGCGGTGTCCGAGCACGCCACCCCCGAGGCGCTGGCCCGGCTCGACACCTTGCAGCACGCGGTGGAATCGGCCGAGGCCTGGCGCCTGAACCAGCGCGTCGAGCAGGTCGTGGCGCGTATCGGACTCGATCCGGCGGCGAAGGTTTCCAGCTTGTCGGGTGGTGGTATCAAGCGCGTGGCGCTGGCGCGCGCGCTGGTCGCCGAACCCGACCTGCTGCTGCTCGACGAGCCGACCAACCACCTCGACCTCGACGGCATCCTGTGGCTCGAGGAATTGATCCGCGACTTTCGCGGTGCGGTCATGGTCATCACCCACGACCGCGTGTTCCTCGACAACGTCGCCACCCGCATCATCGAGCTCGACCGCGGCCGGCTGGCGAGCTACCCCGGGCGCTTCGCCGACTACCTGCGGCGCAAGGCCGAGGAGCTTGAAGCGGAAGAGAAGGCCTCCGCGCGCTTCGACAAGTTCCTCGCCCAGGAAGAGGTGTGGATCCGCAAGGGCGTCGAGGCCCGCCGCACCCGCAACGAGGGCCGCGTGCGCCGCCTCGAGGCCCTGCGCAACGCGCGCGCGGCACGCCGCGACCGCCTCGGCAACGTCAGCCTGGCGGTAGATACCGGCGACAAGAGCGGGCAGATGGTGGCCGAGCTCACCCATGTCTCCAAGCGCTACGGCGACAAGGTCGTCGTGCGCGACTTCTCCACCCGCATCCTGCGCGGCGACCGCATCGGCTTTCTCGGCCCCAACGGCGCCGGCAAGACCACGCTGTTGAAGCTCATCCTCGGCGAGGTCGAGCCCGACGAGGGCACGGTGCGGCGCGGCACGCGCCAGACCGTGGCCTATTTCGACCAGCTGCGCGAACAGCTCGATCCCGAGCTGGCGCTCACCGAAGTCATCAGCCCGGGCTCGGACTTCGTGGAGATTGGCGGCGAGAAGAAGCACGTCATCGGCTACCTCGGCGACTTCCTGTTCGCGCCGCAGCGCGCGCGTTCGCCGGTCAAGTCGCTCTCGGGTGGCGAGCGCAACCGTCTGCTGCTGGCGCGCCTGTTCGCGCGCCCGGCCAACGTGCTGGTGCTCGACGAGCCCACCAACGACCTCGACATCGAGACCCTGGACCTGCTCGAGGAGCTGCTCGACGCCTACGACGGCACGCTGTTCCTGGTCAGTCATGACCGCGCCTTTCTCGACAACGTCGTCACCCAGGTGATCGCCGCCGAAGGCGACGGGATCTGGAGCGAATACGCCGGCGGCTATGGCGACTGGCAGCGCGTGCAGGCCCGGCGTGCCGCGGAGGCCGCAGCGTGCGAGGCTGCGAAGCGCAGCGCCGCGCCCGCCGAAAAGTCGCGCGCCGCCGCGCCAAAGGCGCTCACCCGGCCGGCCAGAATGTCTTTCAACGAAAAACGCGAGCTCGACGCGCTGCCCGAGCGCATCGCCGCGCTCGAGGACGAGCAGACCGCGCTCCACGCGCGCATGGCCGACCCGGCGCTGTACCAGAGCGCGCTGCAGGAGGTCGCGCAGATCAAGGCCCGGCTGGAGGCGCTCGACGGCGAGATCGAGGCCGCGATGCTGCGCTGGGAGGCGCTCGAGTCGCGCGCTGCGGGCTGAAGTGGCGGCGCTGCTGCGGCCTCGGCGCGGAGCACGAGCGCTGCAATCGCGCCTTCCGGCGCTCCTACAGCAAACCGCCGCGTTTCCGCAGCCGTCTCCGCCGCGTTTCCGCAGCCGTCTCCGCAGCCGTCTCCGCAGCCGTCTCCGCGGCCTTTCCGCAGCCGTCTCCGCGGCCTTTCCGCAGCCGTCTGTAGGAGCGACGGAAGTCGCGAACGGCGGCGTTGATGAAACCGCGGCGCCGATCAGATGCGCCGTCGGCGCGATCTGCGCCTCAAAGCTCGCGGCGTTTCCGCAGCCGTCTCCGCGGCGTTTCCGCAGCCGTCTGTAGGAGCGACGGAAGTCGCGAACGGCGGCGCTGATGAAACCGCGGCGCCGATCAGATGCGCCGTCGGCGCGATCTGCGCCTCAAAGCTCGCGGCGTTTCCGCAGCCGTCTCCGC
>JBEOKH010000599.1:0-13431 GCA_040275625.1 Thauera sp.
GATATAAGACCGCAGCCAGATCCTTGATCGTCAGATGCAAACTTCGCTTGCCAAAACGGGAGGCGTCCATATAAGCGGCGGAAGCCGCGAATTCGGCGCCGGGCATTCGCGCTGGCGCCGCTTCAGCCCACCGTTCGCGCCTTCCGGCGCTCCTACGCAAGCCCTTGCGCACGCTCAGTAGGAGGGAGCGGCGGAGGTCGCGAACTCGGCTGGTCGCGTGGGCGCCCGAATGGCGTCAGTGCGCCCCCCCGAAGCCGGCGACGCCGATCGCCAGGCGCACGAGCTGGTAGGCGAGCCAGCTCAGGCCGCGGCGCAGCAGCGGCAGGCGCTGCCAGTCGGAAGACTTCAGCTCGCGCGCGCCGGAGCAGATCGCTGCCTCCAGGCTGACGCGCAGGTGTAAAGCAAAGTCCTCATCGTCGACGAACACGTTCGCCTCGCGCGCCAGCAGCAGGCTGAAGGCGTCGATGTTGCTGGAGCCCACGGTCGCCCACTGCCGATCGATCACCGCCACCTTGGCGTGCAGGTGGCTGCGGTGGTATTCGAACAAGCGGATGCCGGCGGCGAGAAAGATCGGGTAGAGGGCGCGCGTCGCGTACACCTGCAGCGGATGATCCGACACGCCCTGCAGCAGCAGCGTCACCCGCACGCCGCGCGCGGCGGCATCGAGCAGGGCCTGGCGGAAGCGCCGCCCGGGGAAGAAGTAGGCGTTGGCAATGACGATCTCCTCGCGCGCACCGGCCAGCGCCTCCAGGTAGGCGTCCTCGATCGCGTGCCGGAAGCGCAGGTTGTCGCGCACCACGAAGGCGGCACGGATCGTCCCGGCCGGCTCAATGTGCGGCGGCGCCAGCGGCGGCTGCGACTCGCGGCGACGGAAACTCGCCCACGCCACCAGCCGCCACAGGCGGTGCGCCGAGGCGACGATCGGCGCCAGCACGGGCCCTTCGACGCGCACCGCGTAGTCGTAGCGCGGGTGGGCCAGCAGGCCGGCATCGAAGTCGTCCACCACGTTGATGCCGCCAACGAAGGCCGCGCGACCATCGATGGCCACCACCTTGCGATGCAGTCGGCGCAGGCGGTGGCGGCGCAGCGACAAGGGGCGCAGTTCGCGACGGTAGACCAGCACCTGCACGCCCGCCTCGCGCAGGCGCGGCATCAAGCCGGACACGAAGCTGCGTCCGCCGAAGCCATCGACCATCACCCGCACCGCCACGCCACGCGCAGCCGCCCGGCTCAGCGCGGCGGCAACGCGCGCGCCGGTGCCGTCATCTTCGAAGATATAGCTCTGCAGGAAGATCTCGCGCTCGGCACCATCGATCGCGGCCTCCAGCGCGGGGAAATACTGCTCGCCGTTCTCCAGCAGCGCGACCGCGTTGCCGGCCAGGAACTGCATCAGGACGCGGGCTCCAGGTCGGCGGTGAGCGCGGCGTGGTCGGAGATCTGCGCCCACGGCGCGCCGTAATGGACCTGCGCCTGACGCACGCGAAAGCCGCGCACGTAGATGCGGTCGAGGCGAAAGAAAGGCAGCGTGCTCGGAAAGCTGCGCGCGGGCCGCCCCTTGCCGCTGCCGAAGGCCTCGACCAGGCTGAGCCGGCGACCGAGCAGTTCGTCGGCGCGGTTGCGCCAGTCGTTGAAGTCACCGGCGATGATCAGCGGCGCGTTACCGGGGGCGAGTTCTTCCATGCGCTCGGCGAGCGCCTCCATCTGCCGCCGCCGGCTGCCCGCCATCAGGCCGAGGTGCACGCAGACGCAGTGCACCGGGCGGTCGAATTCGGGCATTTGGACCTCGCAGTGCAGCAGGCCGCGGCGCTCGAAACGGTGGTCGGAGACGTCCTGGTTGGCGGTGCTCAGTATCAGGTGACGGCTGAGGATGGCGTTGCCGTGGTGGCCGTGGTCGTAGATCGCATTGCCGCCGTAGGCGGTCTGCTGCCAGGCGTCCTCGGCGAGGAACTCGTGCTGCGGCTCCACCGGCCAGTCGGGATGGCGCATCGGATGGCGCAGATGCAGGCCCTGCACCTCCTGCAGGAAGACGAGGTCGGCATCCAGGCTGCGCAGGCGGTCGCGCAGTTCGTGCACCACCATGCGGCGATTGAACTGCGAGAAGCCCTTATGGATGTTGTAGCTGCAGATCCGGAGCGTCATGGCCACCCGCGGCGCGATCGGTTGATCAGGACACCGCGAGCATGCGGTCGAGCGCGATGCGGGCGAGCTCGGCCTCGTGCGCCGGCACCTTGATCTGGTTCACCACCTTGCCCTCGGCGAGGTTCTCCAGCGTCCACGCCAGATGCTGCGGGTCGATGCGCTGCATGGTCGAGCACATGCACACGGTCGGCGCCATGAACTGCACCACCTTGCCCTGCGGCTTCATCTCCTCGGCCAGGCGGCTCACCAGGTTGAGCTCGGTACCCACCAGCCAGTGCGTGTTGGCGGGCGCATTGGTGATGGTGTTGAGGATGAATTCGGTGGAGCCGACGTAATCGGACTTCTGGCACACCTCGAGCATGCTCTCGGGGTGGGAAATGACGAAGCCCTGCGGGTGCTTCTCGCGCCAGCGGTCGATGTGCACCGGCTGGAACATCTGGTGCACCGAGCAGTGCCCCTTCCACAGCAGGATCTTCGCGTTGCGGATCTGCTCGGGGGTGAGGCCGCCGTGTTCGAGGTCGGGGTCCCACACCACCATCGCGTCGAGCGGGATGCCCTTCTTGAAGCCGGTCCAGCGCCCCAGATGCTGGTCGGGAAAGAACAGCACCTTCTCGCGCCTGGAGAACGCCCAGTCGAGGATTACCGGGGCGTTGGTCGAGGTGCACACGATGCCGCCGTGTTCGCCGCAGAAGGCCTTGAGGTCGGCCGCCGAGTTGATGTACGTGACCGGAGTGATCACCTCATCGGGCTTGTCCAGCACCTCGGCGAGTTCACGCCAGCAGCGCTCGACCTTGGCCAGGCTCGCCATGTCGGCCATCGAACAGCCCGCCGCGAGGTCGGGCAGGATCGCCATCTGGCTGGGTTTGGACAGGATGTCGGCGACCTCTGCCATGAAGTGCACGCCACAGAACACGATATATTCGGCGTCGGTCTGCGAGGCCAGACGGGCGAGCTTGAGCGAGTCGCCGGTGAGGTCGGCGTGCTGGTACACGTCGGCACGCTGGTAGTGGTGGCAGAGCAGCACGGCCCGCTCGCCGAGGCGTGCACGGGCGGCGCGGATGCGCTCCTGCGCCTCGTTGTCGGCGAGCACGTTGAAGCGGTCGAAGCTGATGGTCGAGACTTGCATGATTCCTGATCCGGGTCCGTCGGGGACAAATCCCCGGGTTACGGGCATCGGACCCTGCCGCCGGTTGCGGGTTCTGCGCGCACCGGACAGGGTCGGGTAAGAAGTTGTTGCGCCTAGCCCTGGTACCAGGGCAGGCCGGCATGTCGCCAGCCACCAATGCGGTTGCGCTGATTGTTCGCGTCCTTGTCGCCCTCGAAGCCTTCGAGGACGTTGTAGCAGTTCGCATAACCTGCCGTACCCGCCAGCCGCGCGGCAGAATCCGAGCGCACGCCCGAGCGGCACAGGAACAGCACCAGCGCCTCGGGGTCGACCTGGTGCTTGAGCTGGGCGAGGAAGTTGGGGTTCTCCTGCATCGAAGGATAGGTCTTCCACTCGATCTCCACCGCGTCGGGCACCCGCCCGACCCAGTCGAGCTCGGCGCGCGTGCGCACGTCCACGAGCTTGGCGCCGGGCGCCAGCTGCAACACCTGCCAGGTCTCGACCGGCGTGAGCGCGCCCTGGTAGGGCAGCCCGAGGCTTTCGGCACGTTCGTGCGCGAGCGACAACAGGTCTGACAGGGTTCCCATGCAAACATCCGTCTAAAATGAAGGCGATCGAAGTATAGCGCGTCCGTCGCGCCTCCCTCATGCCCTCCCACGACGCTCCCTCCACCGCCCAGGCGGCCCCCACCCCGGTGTCCAGTGCTCCGGCCACGCCCATCGACGACGTCGCACGCAGCCGTGGCATCCAGCGCGCCACCCTGGTCGCGGTGGCCACCAACGCCGCGCTGACCGTCGGCCAGATCGTGATCGGCCTGTTCGCCGGCGCGTTCAGTCTGGTGGCCGACGCCGCACACACCTTGTCGGACCTGATCACCGACCTGCTCGTGCTGGTCGCCGGTCGCCACAGCGCCGACCCGGCCGACACCAACCACCCCTACGGCCACGGCCGCATCGAGACCGCCACCACCCTGGTGCTGGGCGCGGTGCTGGCCGCGGTGGGCGTCGGCTTCCTGTGGAGCTCGGGGGTGCGTCTGCAGAACATGTCCGGGCTGCCGGCGCTGCACCCGGCCGCACTCGCAATGGCGCTGCTGACGCTCGCGGCCAAGGAGGGACTGTTCCGCTTCACGCTCGCCGCGGCCCGCCGTCTGGGGGCGCCGATGCTCGAAGCCAACGCTTGGCACGCGCGCTCGGACGCGGCCTCCTCGCTGGTGGTCGCCGTCGGCATTGGTGGCAGCCTGGCCGGCTATCCTTTTCTCGAACCGCTCGCTGCAGCCGTGGTCGGCTTCCTGATCCTGCACATGGGGCTGCGGCTGGGCTTGAAGTCGGTGCGCGAGCTGATCGACACCGGCCTGCCCGAGGAGCAACTCGAGCGCCTGCGTGAAACGATCCGCCAGACCCCGGGCGTGATCGACCTGCACGAGATGCGCACCCGGCGCATGGCCGACCGCGTGCTGTGCGACGCCCACGTCCAGGTCGACCCGCGGCTGACGGTGTCCGAGGGCCACCGCGTGTCCGACGCGGTCTACCTGCGCGTGCGCAGCGCCCACCCCGATGTGCGTGACGTGCTGGTGCACATCGACCCCGAGGACGATGGCGACCTGCAGGCGGTGCCGCCCGGTCCGCTACCCGAGCGCAGCGAGATCGTTGCGCGCATGCGCGAACTGCTCGGCCCCTGCATCGCCGAGCCAAAGCGTGTTCAGCTCCACTACCTCGGCCAGCGCGTCGAGGTCGAGATCATCCTGCCGCTCGCCCCCGCCGCCGCGGAGCTCGATGCCGTGCGCGCGCGCAGGCTGGCGTGGCTCGCCAGGCAGCCGCACTACCGCAATATCCGCATCTTCGTGGAGGTTGCACCATGACAGTGCATAACCATCAGGAAGCGCACCATTACCGTGCGCATCCACCACACTCGGAGCACCGATTTCGGGCCTGTCCCCTTGTGGCACAATGCCCTGCGCGCTGAAAACCGACTGGCACGCTTAGTGCTTTATCGGCCTCACACGAATCCGGCGCATCGATCCCCAGGTCGCCACGCCACCCGCTCAACGCAACAACGCCTCATCCCACCAGGAGTGAAAATGAACGCTCAAGACGTCATGAAGATGATCCAGGAAAACGAAGTGCGCTTCGTGGATCTGCGCTTCACCGATATTCGTGGCAAGGAACATCACGTCGGCCTGCCGGTCTCGGCCTTCGAGGAAGAGCACTTCGAGCACGGACATCCGTTCGACGGCTCCTCGCTGGCGGGCTGGAAAGGCATCCAGGCCTCGGACATGATCCTGATGCCCGAGCCTTCGACGGCCTACCTCGACCCCTTCTTCGACGAGACCACGCTGGTCATCACCTGCGACGTCATCGAGCCCTCCGACGGCAAGGGCTACGACCGCGACCCGCGCTCGATCGCCAAGCGCGCCGAGGCCTATCTCAAGAGCACCGGCATCGGCGACACCGCCTTCTTCGGTCCCGAGCCCGAGTTCTTCATCTTCGACTCGGTCGAGTGGTCGGTCGACATGTCGGGCGTGTATAGCAAGATCATTTCGGAAGAGGCTGCCTGGTCCACCGCCGACAAGTTCGAAGGCGGCAACACCGGCCACCGTCCGCGCGTCAAGGGCGGCTACTTCCCGGTCCCGCCGGTCGACAGCCTCAACGACGTGCGCGCCGCCATGGTGCTCGCGCTCGAGGCCTGCGGCGTGCCGGTCGAGGTGCACCACCACGAGGTGGCCAACGCCGGCCAGTGCGAGATCGGCACCAAGTTCAGCACGCTGACCCAGCGCGCCGACTGGACGCAGGTGCTCAAATACATCGTGCACAACGTCGCCCACCAGTACGGCAAGACCGCCACCTTCATGCCCAAGCCCATCGTCGGCGACAACGGCTCCGGCATGCACGTGCACCAGTCGATCTGGAAGGACGGCAAGAACCTGTTCGCGGGCAACGGCTACGCCGGCCTGTCCGAGACCGCGCTGTACTACATCGGCGGCATCATCAAGCACGCCCGCGCGCTGAACGCGATCACCAACCCGGGCACCAACTCTTACAAGCGCCTGGTGCCGCACTACGAAGCCCCGACCAAGCTGGCCTACTCGGCCCGCAACCGCTCGGCCTCGATCCGCATCCCCTACGTCGCCAACCCGAAGGGCCGCCGCATCGAGTCGCGCTTCCCGGATCCCCTGGCCAACCCCTACATGTGCTTCGCGGCGCTGATGATGGCGGGCCTGGACGGCATCCAGAACAAGATCCACCCGGGTGACCCGGCCGACAAGAACCTCTACGACCTGCCGCCGGAAGAAGATGCACTGATCCCGACCGTGTGCACCAGCCTCGAGCAGGCGCTGGATTACCTGGACAAGGACCGCGAGTTCCTCACCCGTGGCGGCGTGTTCTCGAACGACTTCATCGACGCCTACATTGCGCTGAAGATGGAAGAGGTCGACCGCATGCGCATCACCACCCACCCGGTGGAGTTCGACATGTACTACAGCCTCTGATCCGGGCAGCAGCGCGCGAAGTACGAGGGACGGGCGTTGCCCGTCCCTTTTTTCTGGGTTCTAATCGGGCTTCACTCCGCAAGGATGGCGGCACGCGAACCACAAGTCGCCGCTCCCCGCGACCCTCCGGACAAGCGCATGCGACCGTTTCGACTCCTTCCGCTGCTCCTGCTCGCCGGCCTTGCCCTGCCGGCCCATGCCGACATCTACAAGTGCACCGACGCCAACGGGCGCGTCACCTATACCAACGACCGTGCGCTCGTGCGCGGCTGCGTGCGCCTGCAGTCGGACCAGCCGGTGTCATCCGTACCAGCCCCCGCCCACCGCCCGACCACCGCTGGGCCGCGTGAAACACCTCAATCCACGGACTTTCCGCGGGTAAGCCCCAACGAACAGCGCGGCCGCGACGACGCCCGCCGCCAGGTGTTACAGCAGGAACTGCAGACCGAAGAGCAGAAGCTGGCCGAGGCCGAGAAGGCGCTCGCCGAGCAGGAAGCGATCCGCCTCGGCGACGAGCGCAACTACCAGAAGATGCTCGACCGCGTACAGCCGTTCAAGGACAAGGTCGAACTGCACAAGCGCAACATCGAAGCGCTGCGCCGGGAGATCTCCGGCCTGCGATGACCCGTGTCTGGCGCGCATCTTGCGTGTGTACCGCGAAACAACAGGACGCGCCCATGCCATCGCCCCCCACCCGCACCGCAGACCGCCCCTTCGCCGGCCTGGAGCTACTGTCATCGGCGGTCGTGCTCGTCGACGCCGGGCTGGTCATCCGTTACCTCAATCCCGGCGCCGAGAACCTGTTCGCGATCAGCCAGCGCAAACTGCTCGGTCAGCCGCTCGAGCGCCTGCTCGGGGCGCCGCCTGGGCTGGGCGCCGCACTCGACAAGGCGCTGCGCACCAACTGGAGCTACACCGGTCAGGACATCACCGTGCAGCGCAGCGAGGCCGAGCCGATCCGGCTTGACTGCACGGTGACGCCGGTCGACACCGACGGTGTGCGCCTGCTGCTCGAGTTCCGTCCTATCGACGCCCAGCTGCGGGTCGCACGCGAAGAACAGCTGCTGCACCAGCAGCAGGCCAACCGGGAACTGATCCGCAATCTCGCACACGAGATCAAGAACCCGCTTGGCGGCATCCGCGGCTCGGCGCAACTGCTGCAGCACGAGCTCGACGATCCGCAACTGCGCGAATTCACCGACGTCATCATCGCCGAGGCAGACCGCCTGCAGGACCTGATGAACCGGCTGCTGAGCTCACGCTGCATGATGCGGCCGGCCACGCTCAACATCCACGACGTGCTCGAGCGCGTCGGTCGCCTGATCGCCGCAGAGTTCCCCGCAATCCAGATTCGCCGCGACTACGACCTCAGCCTGCCCGAGCTCACTGCCGACCGTGAGCAGCTCATCCAGGCGGTGTTGAACATCGTGCGCAACGCGGCCCAGGCGCTCGAGGGTCGCGGCGAGATCCGCCTGCGCACCCGGATCGCACGCCAGGTCACGCTGGCAAAGCGGCGCTACAAGCTGGCACTGGAATTGCATGTGATCGACAACGGCCCCGGCATTCCGGCGGAGCTCCGCGACCGGATCTTCTATCCGCTGGTCTCGGGGCGGGAAGGCGGCAGCGGGCTGGGCCTGTCGCTGGCGCAGAGCTTCATCGAACAACACCAGGGCATGATCGAGGTGGACAGCCGCCCAGGGCGCACCTGCTTCACGATCCTGCTGCCGATTACCGAGCGCGCCTGAGCGCACCATAATAGTGCATACACCATGAACACCGTCTGGATCATCGACGACGACCGCTCCATCCGCTGGGTGCTTGAAAAGGCCCTCGGCCGCGAGGGCATCGACCACGCCAGCTTCAGCTCGGCCAGCGACGCGCTCGCCGAGCTCGAACGCACGCCACAGCCGCCCGCCGCCCTGCTGTCGGACATCCGCATGCCCGGCGAGTCCGGGCTCGACCTGCTGCAAAAGGTCAAGGAGCGCCATCCCCAGCTGCCGGTGATCATCATGACCGCGTACTCCGACCTGGACAGTGCGGTCGCGGCCTTCCAGGGGGGCGCGTTCGAATACCTGCCCAAGCCCTTCGACGTGGACCAGGCCGTGGCGCTGGTTCGCCGCGCACTGGAGCAGGGCGCGCACCAGAATGGTGCCGCCGAGGAGACCTCGCTCGCCCCCGAGATCCTCGGCCAGGCCCCGGCGATGCAGGAAGTCTTCCGCGCCATCGGCCGGCTGGCCCACTCGCACGCCACCGTGCTGATCAACGGCGAGTCCGGCAGCGGCAAGGAGCTGGTCGCGCGCGCCCTGCACCGCCACAGCCCACGCCGCGACGCGCCCTTCATCGCCATCAACACCGCGGCGATCCCGCGCGATCTGCTCGAATCCGAACTCTTCGGCCACGAGCGCGGCGCCTTCACCGGCGCCGCCACCCAGCGCCGCGGCCGTTTCGAGCAGGCCGACGGCGGCACCCTGTTCCTCGACGAGATCGGCGACATGCCGGCCGAGCTGCAGACGCGGCTCTTGCGCGTGCTCTCCGACGGCCACTTCTACCGCGTCGGCGGTCAGCAGCCGATCCGCGCCAATGTGCGGGTGATCGCCGCCACCCACCAGGACCTCGAAGAGCGCGTGCGCCAGGGCCTGTTCCGCGAGGACCTCTTCCACCGCCTCAACGTCATCCGCCTGCGTCTGCCGCCGCTGCGCGAACGGCACACGGACATCCCGCTGCTGGTGCGCCACTTCCTGCAAAAGAGCGCACAGGACCTCGGCGTGGAGCGCAAGCGCATCTCCGAGGCGACCCTCGAATATCTGCAGAGCCAGCCCTTCCCCGGCAACGTGCGCCAGCTCGAGAACCTGTGTCACTGGCTTACCGTGATGGCCCCGGCGCAGGTGATCGAGGTGGCCGACCTGCCCCCGGAGATGCGCGAGCAGCCCGGACGCGAGATGCCGACCAACTGGACCGACGGCCTCGGCGCCGACGCCGACCGCCTGATCGCCTCGCACCCGGGGGAGGTCTTCGACCGCCTGACCCGCGAGGTCGAGCGCACCCTGATCCGCCGCGCCCTGGCCGCCACCGGCGGCCGCCGCATCGAGGCCGCGCAACTGCTCGGCATCGGCCGCAACACGATCAGCCGCAAAATCCAGGAGCTGGGAATGGACGAGGAGCGCGCTGCGGACGGGGAGGAAAGCGCGCGCTGAGCGTCCCGCCCTTCCTCATGCACGAGCGCCAAAAGGCGCACATCTCATGCGGCAGCGCCCAACCTGCATGGCAGACATCTTGCGATCGCCATCACGTCGGTGCGGCGGAAGGCGCATACCGGACAGTCTTGGCGGATAATGCGCTTTTCGATCTGCAACGCCTCCACTTGTCCTCCACCACCCCGTCCACGCCTTCGGCGAGCGCTTCCGCGACCGAACTGGCCTTCCACCTCGGCGCGCTTGCGCAAAACTTCGCCATCGAATGGGTGGAAAGCTGCGATTCGACCAACGCCCGCCTCGTTGACGCCCCACCGCCCGACGATGGCCGGGTGCACGTGCTGGTCGCCGACCGCCAGACCGCCGGGCGCGGCCGTCGCGGGCGGCAGTGGCAGTCATGGCAAGGCGCCAGCCTGACCTTCTCGGTGCTGTGGCGTTTCGAACCGGGTGCGCCGGCGCCGGCTGGCCTTTCGCTCACCTCCGGACTTGCGCTCGCGCGTGCGCTCGAAGCGCTGGGCGTGCAGGGCGTGCAACTCAAATGGCCGAACGATGTGCTGGTGCATGGCGAAAAGCTCGCGGGCATCCTGGTCGAACTGCTACCGACGCGCGGCCGACCGCCGGCAGCCGTGATCGGTATCGGCCTGAATCTGCGCCTGCCGGCCGATGCGCACTTCCCTGGGCAGACCGGCGTCACTGACCTCGCGCGCGCGCTCGACGCCGCGCCGCCCTCGCGGTCTGCCGTGCTCGCCACCCTCCTCGCCGAACTCCTCCACCTGTTCGACACCTACGCCATTGCCGGCTTTCCGGCGCTGCGCGGCGCCTGGGAGCAACGCAACGCGTTCGCCGGGCTGCCGGTCGCGATCGCCGGCGAGGGCTCGACGCAGTTCGGGATCTGCACCGGAGTCGATGACGACGGCGCGCTCCTGCTGCAGACCGAATCCGGCATGCAGCGCGTGCTTGCTGGCGACGTGTCGCTGCGCCCGCTCACCGGAGGCACCCCGTGATCCTGCTCATCGACGCCGGCAACACCCGCGTGAAGTGGCGGGTGATCGCCGCTGACGCTCCGCATGCGGCACTCGCCGAGGGCGCGGTCGGTCACGCCGAGATCGACATGCTTGCCACCGCCTGCCGCGCCTGGCCGAAGCTGGCGCGCGCCTGCGGCTGCAACGTCGCGGGCACGACCGTCGCCGCCCGCATCGCAGCGGCGTGCGCACCGCTGCGTGTGGACTGGCTGACCCCGGAAGCCAACTGTGCCGGCGTGCGCAACCTCTACGACACGCCCGCTCGCCTCGGTGCCGACCGCTGGGCGGCGCTGATCGGCGCACACCACAGTCATGCCGGCCCCTGCCTGGTGGTGACTGCAGGCACCGCAACCACGGTCGACCTGCTGTCGGCCGCCGGTGAATTCCTCGGCGGCCTGATCCTGCCCGGGGTCGAGCTGATGCAGCAGGCACTCGCCCGCGGCACCGCACAACTGCCGCTCGCCGAGGGGCGCTTTGCGCTGCAGCCGCGACGCACGGTGGATGCGATCCGCTCCGGCTGCCTGCAGGCCCAGGCTGGTGCGGTCGAGCGCATGTTTCGCCAGATCGCCGATGCACCCGACGCACGCTGCCTGCTCGGCGGTGGCGCAGCCGACACCTTTGTCGACCTGCTCGAGATCCCGCTACGGCGCACCGACAACCTGGTCCTGACCGGCCTCGGCACGGTCGCCACCCTGCCTGCCCAGACGACACGCTGACAATCAATACGAGGGAGACCCACGATGGAAGCCACCCGCATCCTGCTCGATGCCGCCGATATTCCCACTCACTGGTACAACGTCGCCGCCGACCTGCCGAGCCCGCTCGCGCCGCCGCTCGGCCCCGACGGCAAGCCGGCGACGCCCGAGCAGATGGGCGCGATCTTCCCGGGCGCCATCCTCGAGCAGGAGATGAGCACCCAGCGCTGGATCGCGATCCCCCAGGAAGTACGCGAGATCTACCGCCTGTGGCGGCCGAGCCCGCTGGTGCGTGCGGTGCGCCTGGAGCAGGCGCTCGGCACGCCGGCGAAAATTTTCTTCAAGTATGAAGGCGTGTCGCCAGCGGGCTCGCACAAGCCCAACTCGGCGGTGCCGCAGGCGTTCTACAACAAGCAGGCGGGCATCAAGCGCCTGACCACCGAGACCGGCGCCGGCCAGTGGGGCTCGTCGATCGCCTTCGCCGGCCAGATGTTCGGGCTCGACGTGCGCGTCTACATGGTGAAGGTCAGCTACGAGCAGAAACCCTACCGCCGCCTGATGATGCAGACCTGGGGCGCCGAGGTGTTCGCCAGCCCGTCGAACATCACCGAGACCGGTCGTCGCCTGCTCGCCGAAGACCCCGACAACCAGGGCTCGCTCGGCATCGCCATCTCCGAGGCGGTGGAAGAGGCCGCAAGCCGCGCCGACACCAACTACACCCTCGGCTCGGTGCTCAACCACGTCGTCCTGCACCAGAGCATCATCGGCCTCGAGGCCAAGAAGCAGTTCGACAAGATCGGCCTCTACCCCGACGTGGTGATTGGGCCCTGCGGCGGCGGCTCCAGCTTCGCCGGCATCGCATTTCCCTTCCTCGCCGACAAGGCCGCGGGCGACAAGCGCGCCGACGGCCTGCGCTGCGTTGCGGTCGAGCCGACCTCGTGCCCGACGCTCACCAAAGGCCAGTATGCCTATGACTTCGGCGATGCCTCCGGCTTCACGCCGCTGATGAAGATGTACACGCTCGGCCACGACTTCATGCCGCCAGGCATCCACGCCGGCGGCCTGCGCTACCACGGCGATTCGCCGCTGGTGTCGCACCTGCTGCACGCCGGCCTGATCGAGGCCGCCGCAGTGCCGCAGCTCGCCACCTTCGAAGCCGGCGTGCAGTTCGCGCGCGCCGAAGGCATCATCCCGGCGCCGGAGTCCTGCCACGCGATTCGCCAGGCAATCGACGAGGCGCTCAAGTGCAAGGCCAGCGGCGAGGCGAAGACCATCCTGTTCAACCTCACCGGTCACGGCCACTTCGACATGAGTTCATTCGAGCGCTACTTCGCCGGCAAGCTCGAAGACTACGACTACCCGGAAGAAGCAGTTGCACGCTCGCTCGCGCACCTGCCCAGGGTAGGCTGAGCGCCCCCGAGGGCGTCTTGGTCGACGGCGGCAGCGCTGCCTGCGAAGGCCGGCACCCCTCCCACGAACTTCGTACGCGTGAATGCATGACGATCCTGCGCTTCCTGATCATCCTGCTACTGGCGCTCAACGCCCTGGCGTTCGCCGCAGTGATCGGCTGGCTCGCCAACGGCCCCCCTGCCGGTGAGGCGGGGCGGATCGCCGCGCAACTGCACCCGGAGCGTATCCGTCTCGCCGGCGAGGCGGCCGGCACCGGGCTTTCGCTGGCCGCCCCGGGGCAGCCGCTCCCGGTGCCGGCGGCGGAAGTGCCCGCCTTCACCGAGCCTGCAGCGTCCCCGCCAGTCTCCGCGGAGGCGCTCGCGCCGACCGCAGACGCCTCCGC
>JBEOKH010000600.1:0-2534 GCA_040275625.1 Thauera sp.
ACGGCGCTCAGCCTGGCCGGCGCGCTGGCGCTCGCGGCGGCCGGGCTGGTGCTGGTGGGCCTGGCCGCGCAGGGGCAGATCCTCGCCGCGCAGGCCGGCGGCTGGGCCGCGCCCTATGGCATCACCCTGGTGATCGACCGGCTCTCCGCGGCGATGGTGGCGATCACCGGCATCGTCGGCAGCGCGACCATCGTGTTCGCGATGGCACGCGACGAGGACCCGGCGCGTTGCCGCGACTTCCACCCGCTGGTGCACGGCCTGCTGGTGGGCGTGTGCGGCGCCTTCATCACCGGCGACGTGTTCAACCTCTACGTGTGGTTCGAGGTGCTGCTGGTCGGCTCCTTCGCGCTGCTGGTGCTGGGCGGCGGCAAGCGCAGACTGTCGGGCACGGTGGTGTATGTCGTGCTCAACCTGGTGGCGACGATGATGTTCCTGCTCGCCGCAGGCATGCTCTACGGCGCCAGCGGCAGCCTCAACATGGCGCTGCTCGCGCAGGCCTTCGCCGCCGGCGAAGTGCCTGCGACGGCGCACGCGGCGGTGGTGCTGATGCTGACCGCGTTCTCGATCAAGGCCGCGCTGTTCCCGGTGTTCGGCTGGCTGCCGGCGTCCTATCACGTGGCGTGGACGCCGGTGTCGGCGCTGTTCGCCGGCCTGCTCACCAAGGTCGGCGTGTATGCGCTGATCCGCCTCGTCACCTTGTTCTGGCCGGACGCGGGCGTCGCCCACGAGGTGCTGCTGTGGGTGGCGTGCGCGACCATGCTGATCGGCGTGCTCGGCGCCGCGGCGCAGGTCGAGGTGCGGCGCATCCTGTCCTTCCACATCGTCAGCCAGGTCGGCTACATGATCCTGGGGCTGGCGCTGGCCACGCCGCTTGCGCTCGCCGGCGCGGTTTTCTACCTCATCCACCACATCGTGGTGAAGGCCAACCTGTTCTTCATCGGCGGCATCGCCGCGCGCCTGACCGGCTCCGAGCGCCTGGCGGCGATGGGCGGGCTGTATGCGCGCGCGCCGTGGCTGGCGGTGTTGTTCGCGATTCCGGCGCTGTCGCTGGCGGGCATCCCGCCGCTGTCGGGCTTCTGGGCCAAGTTCGTGCTGGTGAAGGCCAGCCTGGACGCGAGCGCCTGGATCGCCGCCGGCGTGGCGCTGCTCACCGGCATCTTCACCCTGCTGTCGATGAGCAAGATCTGGAACGAGGCCTTCCTCAAGCCGCATCCCGCGGGTCGTGCGGGCGAACGCAGCGCCGCCGGCATGCGCCCGGCGGTGTGGGCGGTGAGCGCGCTGGCCGTGATGACGGTGGCGATCGGCCTCGGTGCCGGACCAGTGATGGACTACGCGATCGCCGCCGCCGAGCAGCTCGGCGCCCCCGCCGGCTACATCGCCGCCGTCACCGGCACCGGAGGACGCTGAAAATGCTCGGACTGCACATCCTGCTCGCGGTCGGCCTGGCCGCCTTCGCCGACGCGCTGAGCCCGCTCGGCGTGGTGGCCGCCTTCGTGGTCATCTACGTGGCGCTGCGCCTGGCCATCGACCTGCTCGGCATCCGTCGCTACCTGCGCCGCCTGGAACTGGGCACCGCCTTCAGCCTGTGGTTCGTGGCCGAGATCTTCAAGGCCAGCCTCGACGTCGCCCGCATCGTGCTCGGGCGCAAGGTGACGCCGCAGCCGGCAGTGATCGCGCTGCGCCTGGCGCGCCCCGACGACCGCATCGCCACCCTGCTCGGCTGCCTGCTGACGCTGACGCCGGGCACGATGGCGCTCGAGTACCTGCCAGAATCGGGGCTGATGTACATCCACGCCATCGACGCAAAGGAGGCCGCCGCGGTCGAAGCCGGGGTGCGCGCGATCGAGGGCCGGCTGCTGCGCTGGATCGACGCCGATGCGCCGCCGCCGCCCCAGCCGCCACGATCGCCGGCGCGCCCGGAAGGGAGCACAGCATGATGGGTGAAATCTCCGGAGCAGCCTGGGTGCTGCCGCTGACCTTCGCGCTGCAGGGCATCGGCGCGGCGCTGATCCTGGCGCGCCTGGTGCGCGGCCCGCGCGCTGCCGACCGCGTGGTGGCGATCGACGCGCTGACCATGATCGCGATCGGCGTCATTGCCCTGCTGGCGCTGTCCACGGCGCAGCCGATGCTGCTCGACGCCGCGGTGGTGCTGGCGCTGGTGTCCTTCCTCGGCACCACCGCCTTCATCCTGATGTTCCGCCGCCGCGGGCGCGGCCTCGACGAGACGGTGACCGCGCCTGTCGAGCCGACGAGGCCGAGCGATGCGCGCACTGCAGGGGAGAAACCGTGATGGAAGCCTTTCTGTCCGTGCTGGCGTCGGCGCTGTTGTTGCTGGGCGCGGCACTCGGCCTGATCGGCGCGATCGGCGTGATCCGCCTGCCCGACAGCTACACTCGCATGCACTCGGCGAGCAAGGCCGGCGCGCTGGGCGCCGCGCTGATCCTCACCGGCGTAGCCGCGGCCAGCGAAGGCGCCTTCGCGCTCGCCGCGCTGTTCGCCGCCCAGCCGCAGCGCTTGCGACTCGAAGTGGTGAG
>JBEOKH010000601.1:0-3453 GCA_040275625.1 Thauera sp.
GGCGAGTGGGCGGGGCTGGCGGCGCTCGTGCTGCTGCTGATCAGCGGCTCGTGGTCGGGGGCGATGTTCACCCACACCAAGGACATTCCCTTCGCCGCCACGATGCTGTGGGCACTGTACTTCAGCGTGCGCGCGCTCGACACCCTGCCCGCGCCGCCGTGGCGCGTGCTGGCGGGGCTGGGCGTGGCGCTCGGCTGCGCCTTCGGCTTGCGCATCGGCGCGGTGTTCGCAGTGTTCTACCTCGGCGTCGGGGTGCTCGCGGCGGCAGCGCTGCAGCCGGACGGGCGCCTGCGTTTCCTGCTCCGCAGCCTACTGGCGTTGCTGCCCGCAGCGGCGATCGCGCTGGCGCTGGGCGCGCTGTTCTGGCCGTGGGCGGCGATGGCGCCCGGCAACGTCTTGAAGGCGATGAGTGCGTTCTCGCATTTCAGCTTCGAGCTGAACACGGTGCTGGACGGGCGCGTGATGAACGTCGGCGAGGTGCCCGGGCATTACCTCGCGGCCTACCTGCTGGTGCGGCTGCCGGAGCTGTTCCTCGCCGGACTTGTGCTCGCGCTGCTGGCCGGTGTGCGCGCCGCGCCGGCACTCGCCGATGCGGCGCTCCGGCGTACGGCGCTGCCGTGGCTGCCGGTGGTGCTGGCGGCGCTGTTCCCGCTCGCCTACACGCTGCTCGCGGCGCCGCCGCTCTACAACGGGCTGCGCCATTTCAGCTTCGTGCTGCCGCCGCTCGCGGTGCTGGGGGGTATCGGGCTCGTCCGTGCCTGGCAGGGCCTGCGGACCCGTCCGCCGCTGCTGCGCCGCGTCGTGCTGGTCGCGTGCGCGCTGGCGGTCCTCGGGCAGGTGGGCCTGCTCGCCCGCCTGCATCCTTACCAGTATCTGGCCTACAACCGCCTCGCGGGCGGTGTGCACGGGGCGGTCGGGCGCTGGGAGCAGGACTATTGGGCGAGCAGTCTGCGCGAGGCGGTGCTTGCGCTGAACGCCCACGTCGTGCACGAGGGCGTGCCGGCGCAGGGCTATACCGTGGCGGTGTGTGCCGAGCCGCTGCAGGCCCAGGTCTGGCTTGCGCCCGGGCTGCGTGCGACGCGCGACTGGTGGGGCGCGGACTTCTACCTCTCGCCGACCCACATGGGCTGCGACCAGGCGCTGCGTGGCCGGGTGGTGGCGCGGGTCGAGCGCGCGGGGCTGGTGCTTGCGGTGGTGAGGGATCGGCGCGAACTGGTCGGCGAGGAGCGGCGGCCACAATGAGCGCACCCCGGGGATTCGCGCGCTTCCTGCGTTTTGCCGCGGTCGGGGCGGTGGGTACGCTCGCCCACTACGCGCTCCTGCTCGCGCTCGTGGAGGGCGCGGGCGCGCCGCCGCTGTGGGGGGCGGTCGCCGGCTTCGTGCTCGGCGCGCTCGTCAATTACGCGCTCGCGCGCCGGCTGGTGTTCGCATCCACGCGTAGCCACGGCCAGGCCCTGCCGCGCTTCTTCGCCGTGGCGCTGGCCGGGCTGGCGTGGACGGCGTTGCTGATGAGCCTCTTCATGGAGCTGCTCGGCCTGCACTACCTGCTCGCCCAGGTGCTGACGACCGCGCTGCTGCTCGCCTGGCATTATGCCGGCAACGCCCTGTGGACCTTTCGCCGCGGCCGGCGGGACGTGGAGCTGCGATGAGCGTGCAGGGTTCCGGTGGGGGCGCGCCGCCGCATCGGCTCGAGGCCGACCTTCTGCTCGTGCTCACCACGCTGATCGCGGCGGCGGGCTGGATCTTCTCCAAGGAGGCGCTCGCCGGCATGCCGCCGCTGATCTTCATCGGCCTGCGCTTCGCGATCGCCGGGCTGGTGCTGGCGATTTTCTCGCTGCCGCAGCTGCGCGCGCTGGATCGGCGCGGACTGCGCAACAGCCTCCTTGTCGGCACCCTGTTCGCCGGCGGCATGGTGCTGTGGATCCTCGGCCTGTCGCACAGCAGCCACCTCGGCGAGGCCTCGTTCATCTCCAGCATGGGCATCGTCATGGTGCCGGTGTTCGCGCGTCTGTTCTTCGGCGACCGCCCGCCGGCGAGCACCTGGTTCGCGCTGCCGCTCGCGCTCGCCGGCTTCGCCTGCCTGTCGCTCGACGGCGGCTTCGAGGTCGAACTCGGGCAGTGGTTCTTCCTCGGCGCGGCGCTGGTGTTCGCGTTGATGTTCAACGTCAATTCGCACATCGTGCGCAACGTGTCGGTGCGCGCCCTCAGCGTGGTGCAGATGCTCGCCGTCGGCGTGCTGGTGCTGCCGCCGGCCTTGCTGATCGAGACCTGGCCGCAGACCTGGAGCGCGCCGGTGCTCGGCTGGCTGCTCGCGAGCGCGCTGCTCGCTACCACGCTGCGCTTCCTGCTCCAGCTCCACGGCCAGAGCCTGACCACGCCCAGCCACGCGGCGCTGATCATGATGCTTGAGCCGGTGTGGACCGCGCTCGCCGCGGCGTGGTGGTTCGCCGAGACCATGAGCGTGCTGCAGCTCGCCGGCTGCGGGCTGATCTTCCTCGCCCTGGTGGTGAGTCGCTGGGTGTGGATCCGCGGCCTCTTCGGCGGGCGTGGCTGAACGAACGAGGAGAGAGAGACGATGACTGTCCGTACCCTTCTGCGCATGGGCGATGCGCGCCTGCTGCAGCCAGCCGCGCCGGTCGGCGAATTTGGCACGCCCGCGCTCGCCGCACTGGTCGAGGACCTGTTCGACACCATGGCCGCGCACGGCGGTGTGGGTCTGGCCGCGCCGCAGATCGGCGTCGGCCTGCAGGTGGTGATCTTCGGCTTCGAGCGCAGCGAGCGCTACCCGGACGCCGCGCCGGTGCCGCGCACCATCCTGCTGAATCCGGTGATCACCCCGCTCTCCGAGGACCGCGAGGAGGGCTGGGAGGGCTGTCTGTCGGTGCCCGGCCTGCGCGGCATGGTGCCGCGCGCCACGCGCATCCGTTACACCGGCTTCACGCCCGCGGGCGAGCCGATCGAGCGCTTCGCCGAGGGCTTCCATGCGCGCGTGGTGCAGCACGAGTGCGACCACCTCGACGGCGTGCTCTATCCGATGCGGGTGCGCGACTTCCGCCGCTTCGGGTTCACGGACGTGCTGTTTCCGGAGCTGCAGGGGTAGCCCGGCCCCGTCGGCGCCTGTGCAAGGCGGAAAGGAGAAGCCCCGCCGCGGCGGCATGCCGGGACGGGGCTCGACGGGCCAGCTCGAGCGCGTGCGCCCCATCGACGGGGCGGGCGCCTTCTCCGCTCAGACGTTGAACAGGAAGTTCAGCACGTCGCCGTCCTTGACCACGTATTCCTTGCCTTCGGCGCGCATCTTGCCCGCTTCCTTGGCGCCGGCCTCGCCCTTGTAGGCGATGAAGTCATCAAAGGCGATGGTCTGGGCGCGGATGAAGCCGCGCTCGAAGTCGGTGTGGATCACGCCGGCGGCCTGCGGCGCGGTGTCGCCGACGTGGATGGTCCACGCGCGCACTT
>JBEOKH010000602.1:0-13962 GCA_040275625.1 Thauera sp.
GAGCACCACCTTGACATGGTGGGGGTCGTTGGTTCGAATCCAATCGCGCCTACCAGGATTCTGGAGTCGAAAATCATGTTCCGAACTACCACTCAGGCCGGAAACTGAATAGGTCGGCTCCGCTTGTCTGCTAGAGAAAAAAGCGCGCCCAAACCGCGCTTTTTTTTCGTCCACGTTTCCCCCGTTTCAGCCCGTGTCGTCTTTCGCCATCGGCGGGGCGATACCAGCCCGAGGCTCAAGTCATGCCCAAAATCACGCTTCCCGACGGTTCAGTTCGCAGCTTCGATCATCCGGTGACGGTGGCCGAGGTCGCGGCCTCGATTGGCGCGGGCCTCGCCAAGGCCTCGCTCGCCGGGCGGGTCGGCGGTCGCCTGGTCGACCTTTCGCATCGGCTCGATGCCGATGCCGACCTTGCGATCGTCACCGACAAGGCCGAAGAGGGGCTCGAGATCATCCGTCACTCCACAGCGCACCTGCTGGCGCATGCCGTGAAGGAGCTTTTTCCCGATGCGCAGGTGACGATCGGACCGGTGATCGAAAACGGTTTCTACTACGATTTCTCCTACAAGCGTCCGTTCACGCCCGAGGATCTGGCGGCGATCGAGCAGCGCATGGGCGAGATCGCGAAGCGCGAGATTCCGGTGCAGCGCGAGGTCTGGCCGCGCGACAAGGCGGTGGGCTTCTTCAAGGGCATCGGCGAGCACTACAAGGCCGAGATCATCGCCTCGATTCCGGCAGGTGAGGACGTGTCGCTCTACCGCCAGGGCGATTTCATCGACCTGTGCCGCGGCCCGCACGTGCCCTCGACCGGCAAGCTCAAGGTCTTCAAGCTGATGAAGCTGGCCGGCGCCTACTGGCGCGGCGACTCGAAGAACGAGATGCTGCAGCGCGTGTATGGCACGGCGTGGATCAAGAAGGACGAGCTCGACGCCTACCTGCACATGATCGAGGAAGCCGAGAAGCGCGACCACCGCAAGCTCGGCCGCCTGCTCGATCTCTTCCACATTCAGGACGAAGCGCCGGGCATGGTGTTCTGGCATGCCAAGGGCTGGACGCTGTGGCAGCAGGTCGAGCAGTATCTGCGCCGCACGATCGGGGCGCACGGCTACCAGGAAGTCAAGACGCCGCAGATCGTCGATCGCTCGCTGTGGGAGAAGTCCGGACACTGGGGCATGTACTCCGACCTGATGTTCACCACGCAGTCCGAGAAGCGCGACTACGCGGTCAAGCCGATGAACTGCCCTTGTCACATTCAAATCTTCAACCAGGGCCTGAAGAGCTACCGCGACCTGCCGCTGCGCATGGCCGAGTTCGGCTCCTGTCACCGCAACGAGCCTTCCGGTTCGCTGCACGGCATCATGCGGGTGCGCAATTTCGTGCAGGACGACGCGCACATCTTCTGCGCCGAGAGTCAGGTGCAGACCGAATCGGCCGAGTTCATCCGCCTGCTGCAGCAGGTGTACCAGGATTTCGGCTTCACCGACGTGCAGGTGAAGCTGTCGACGCGACCGGAAAAACGTGTCGGTACGGATGAGCAGTGGGATGCCGCCGAGGCCGCGCTCGCTGCCGCACTCGACGCGCAGCGTCTGGAGTATGAGCTGCAGCCGGGTGAGGGCGCCTTTTACGGGCCGAAGATCGAGTTCTCGCTCAAGGACTGCCTGGGCCGTGTGTGGCAGTGCGGCACGCTGCAGCTCGACTTCAACCTGCCGGTGCGCCTCGGCGCCGAATACGTGGATGAGGACAACACCCGCAAGGTCCCGGTGATGCTGCATCGCGCCATCCTTGGCTCGCTCGAACGCTTCATCGGCATCCTGATCGAGCATCACGCTGGGGCGATGCCCCTGTGGCTTGCTCCGGTTCAGGCGGTGGTGATGAACATCTCCGAGGGGCAGGCCGAATACGCCGCGGAGGCGACGGCGAGGCTCAGGAAAGCCGGTTTCCGCGTCGAAGCCGATTTGCGCAACGAGAAGATTAACTATAAAATTCGCGAACATAGCGTACAGAAGCTGCCTTACCAGATCGTCATCGGCGAAAAGGAAAAAGCAGCAGGCCTCGTGGCCGTACGTGCCCGGGGTGGCCAGGATCTTGGCCAAATGTCCCTCGATTCGCTGATCGAACGCTGGCTTCGCGAAGTTGAAGCGAAGGCCGGGTCGGTCTGATTTTGGTTTTCGTGGAGAGTTGAACCATCGCACAAGAAAAAAAGCAGCGCGTAAATAGGGAGATCAACGCGCCTGAGGTCCGGCTGGTCGGCGAGGAAGGCGAGCAGCTCGGCATCGTGTCCCTGAACGCATCCCTCAGCATGGCCGAAGAGGCCGGGCTGGATCTGGTCGAAATCGCACCGATGGCTGTGCCGCCCGTGTGCAAGCTGATGGATTTCGGCAAGTTCAAGTATCAGGAACAGAAGAAGGCCCACGAAGCCCGACTCAAGCAAAAGCAGGTGCAGGTCAAGGAGGTCAAGCTCCGCCCCGGCACCGACGAGAATGACTACCAGATCAAGCTGCGCAATCTCAAGCGCTTCCTGGAAGAAGGCGACAAGTGCAAGGTCACCCTGCGCTTCCGTGGTCGTGAAATGGCGCACCAGGAATTCGGTTTGCGTCAACTTGAGCGCGTCAAGGCGGATCTGGAAGAACTGGGCCAGGTCGAGCAGATGCCAAAGATGGAAGGGCGCCAGATGATCATGATCATCGCGCCGAAGAAGAAGAACTGAGCTTCTTCACAAAATTGTCCTGCGAAGGGCGAGACCGCAGGGAGCGTTTCCTTTCCTGCGGAAAACAAGTGGTGCCGGGTAACAAAACGCGCCTGATCTTTCGGTGCTACCTGGCGTCATCCAAAAACATGGAGTTTCAGCAATGCCCAAGATGAAGACCAAGAGCGGAGCGAAGAAGCGCTTCAAGGTCCGCTCCAGCGGCGGGATCAAGCGGTCCCAGGCGTTCAAGCGCCATATCCTGACCAAGAAGACGACGAAGGTGAAGCGTCACCTGCGCGGCATGACCGAAGTGCATGCGGCAGACGAAAAGCTGATCCGCGCCATGCTTCCGTACGCCTGATAGGAGACCGCAATGCCCAGAGTCAAACGTGGCGTAACCGCCCGCGCCCGTCACAAGAAAGTCCTCTCCCAGGCCAAGGGTTATCGCGGCCGTCGCAAGAACGTCTATCGCATCGCCAAGCAGGCGGTGATGAAGGCGGGCCAGTACGCCTACCGCGACCGTCGTCAGCGCAAGCGTCAGTTCCGCGCCCTGTGGATCGCCCGTATCAACGCCGCCGCGCGTGAGCTGGGTCTGACCTACAGCGTGTTCATGAACGGCCTCAAGAAGGCTGCGATCGAGATCGACCGGAAGGTGCTGGCCGACCTGGCCGTGTTCGACAAGCCGGCGTTTGCCGCGATTGCCGAACAGGCCCGGGCCAAGCTCGCTGCGTAATTCGACGCAGCCCGAAAAAAGGAGGCCTGGCCTCCTTTTTTTTTCTGAATCGCCGGGGCCGGATCGGCTGCGTTCAGAGTCGTAACAGATTCATTGAAATCCCGATGCGTGGCCGCCTGCAGGCTCACCATCCCGCACTACCGCATTCCGCCAGGGCATGGACATGGAACAGCTCGATCTACTGGTACAACAGGCCGCTGCCGAGTTCGCCGCCGCGGCCGACGGCGCGCAGCTCGAACAGGCCAAGGCGCGCTACCTCGGCAAGGCCGGCGCACTCACAGAGCGGCTGAAGGCGCTCGGCAGGCTCGAGCCCGATGCCAGGCGCGAGGCCGGGGCCGCGATCAACGCCGCCAAGGGCGCCATCGAGGCTGCGCTCGAGGCCCGCCGCAACGCCCTGCGCGAGGCCGCGCTGCTCGCCCAGCTCGCCGCCGAGGCGCTTGACGTCACACTCCCCGGGCGCGGCAACACCCAGGGTGGCCTGCACCCGGTGAGCCGCACGCTTGAGCGCGTCGAACGCCTGTTCGGCTCGATCGGCTTCGTGGTCGCCGACGGCCCCGAGATCGAGACCGACTGGCACAACTTCACCGCGCTCAACACGCCCGAGAACCACCCCGCGCGTTCGATGCACGACACCTTCTACCTTGAAGGCCACGACGACGTGCTGCTGCGCACTCACACCAGCCCGGTGCAGATCCGTGCAATGCTCGCCCACGTCGAGCGTCACCGCGAGGCCGAGGCCATGCCCGACCTGCGCATCATCGCGCCGGGCCGCGTCTTTCGCGTCGACTCCGATGCCACCCACTCGCCGATGTTCCACCAGGTCGAGGGACTGTGGGTGGGCGAGACGGTCAGCTTCGCCGACCTCAAGGGCGTGATCGCCGACTTCCTGCGCCGCTTCTTCGAAACCGAGGACCTGCAGGTCCGCTTCCGTCCGTCCTTCTTCCCCTTCACCGAGCCATCGGCCGAGATCGACGTCGCCTTCATGAGCGGGGCGCTCGAAGGGCGCTGGTTGGAGATCGCCGGTTGCGGCGTGGTGCACCCGAACGTGCTGCGCTTCGGCGGCATCGACCCCGAGCGCTACACCGGGTTCGCCTTCGGCATGGGGCCGGACCGCCTGACGATGCTGCGCTACGGCGTAAACGATCTGCGCCTGTTCTTCGACGGCGACCTGCGCTTCCTCGGGCAGTTCCGCTGAAGCCCGCCGTACAGACTCTGCCCCACCACGCAATCCGGGTAATCGAATCATGCAATTCTCAGAACAGTGGCTGCGGACCTTCGTCGATCCGCAACTGGACAGCGCCGGACTCGGCCATCTGCTGACCATGGCCGGGCTTGAGGTCGAGGAGGCCGATCCTGCCGCCCCCGCCTTTCGCGGCGTGGTCGTGGCGAAGATCATCGAGGCTGGAAGGCACCCCGACGCCGACAAGCTCAAGCTCTGCAAGGTCGACGCCGGCACCGGCGAGCTGCTGCAGATCGTCTGTGGCGCGCCCAACGCTGCTGCTGGCATGAAGGTGCCATGCGCGGTCGTCGGTGCGGTGCTGCCCGGTGAGTTCGTCATCAAGAAAGCCAAGCTGCGCGGCGTCGAGTCCTTCGGCATGCTGTGCTCGGCGCGCGAACTCGGCCTCTCCGACGATCACGCCGGCCTTTATGCGCTGCCCGATGATGCGCCGGTGGGCACCGACATCCGCAGCTACCTCAGTCTCGACGATACGCTGTTCACGATCAAGCTCACCCCCAACCGCGCCGACTGTCTCAGCCTGACCGGCGTGGCGCGCGAGGTGGCAGCGATCACCGGCTGTGCATTCACCCCGGTCGCCATCGAGCCGGTCACGCCTGCGACCAGCCTGCGCCGCGACATCGTGCTCGACGCGCCGCAGGCCTGCCCGCGCTACTGCGGTCGTGTGCTGAGCGGCGTGGACGCGCGCGCGGCCACCCCTGACTGGATGGTGCGCCGGCTCGTACGCAGCGGCATCCGCTCGATCAGCGCGCTGGTCGACATCACCAACTACGTGATGCTCGAACTCGGCCAGCCGCTGCACGCTTTCGACAACACCAGGCTGCAGGGCGCGATCCACGTGCGCATGCCGCGCGCGGGTGAACAGGTGCTGCTGCTCAACGAGCAGACCGTGACCCCGGCCGCGGATACCCTCCTGATCGCCGACGAGGCACGTGCCCTCGCACTCGCCGGCATCATGGGCGGCGAGGAGAGCGGCATCACGCTGGAGACCTCCGAGGTCTTCGTCGAGAGCGCGTTCTTCGCACCCGATGCCATCGCGGGCCGTGCGCGCAGCTACGGCTTCGGCTCGGATGCCTCGCACCGCTACGAGCGCGGCGTCGATCCCGAACTCGCGCGCAGCGCGCTCGAGCGTGTCACCCGTCTGGTGCTCGACATCTGTGGTGGCGAGGCCGGCCCTGTGCTCGAGGCAGTCGCCGCCGAGGCGCTGCCGGCGCGTCCGCCAGTACGCTTGCGACCGGCGCGCGCGCGCCGCGTGCTCGGCATCACGCTCGCCGACGACGCGATGCTCGGGCTGCTCGAGCGTGTGCACCTGCAGGTTGCGCGGGCGGGCGAGGACTTTGTCGTCACGCCGCCGTCGTGGCGCTTCGACATCGCGATCGAGGAGGATCTGATCGAGGAGATCGCCCGTCTGCACGGCTACGACAACATTCCCGCGGTCGCGCCGCAGGGTAGCCTGATGATGCTGCCGAGCACCGAGAGCGGGCGCCCGGTGTGGGCGCTGCGTCACCTGCTCGCCGCACGCGGCTACCAGGAAGTGGTGAACTTCGCTTTCGTCGAGGAGGCCTGGGAGCGCGACTTCTGCGCCAACGAGCATCCGATCCGGCTCGCCAATCCGATCGCCAGTCACCTCAGTGTCATGCGCTCGAGCCTGATCCCCGGGCTGATCGGCACGCTTTCGGCCAACCGCAAGCGTCAGCTCGACCGCGTGCGTGTGTTCGAGGTCGCCCGCGTGTTCGAGCGCAAGGCCGACGGCGAGCCCGTGCGCGGCTTTCACCAGGTCATGAACATTGCCGCGCTCGCCGCCGGCACGGTGGTGCCGGAGCAGTGGGGCGAGCGTGCGCGCAATGTCGACTTCTACGATGTGAAGGGTGATCTTGAGGCGTTGTTCGCGCCGCGCATGCTGCACTTCACGCCGCTGTCACACCCGGCCCTGCACCCCGGCCGCGGCGCCGCGGTGCGTCTGGACGGGCACATGATCGGCGTGCTCGGCGAACTGCATCCGGTGTGGCTGCAGCGCTACGACCTCGGCTGCGCTCCAGTGGTGTTCGAGGTGGCGCTTGACGCCGCGCTTGCGGCCCGGGTGCCGGCGTACGCCGAGATCTCGCGCATGCCCGCGGTGCGCCGCGACCTCGCGCTGGTGCTCGGCGTCGACGTGCCGGTCGAGCGCGTGATCGACGTGCTGCGTGAGGCCGCGCCCGAACTGGTGCGCGAGATCGCACTCTTCGACGTCTATCAGGGCAAGGGTATCGATGCCGACAAGAAGAGCCTTGCCTTCAGGGTATCGATGCAAGATACTCGACGCACGCTCGAAGACGCCGAAGTCGATGCCGCGGTTGCAGTGCTTGTGGCGCACGCAGAAGCGGTGCTCGGGGCGCACCTGCGTGGCGCGGGAGGCTGACATGACGCTGACCAAGGCTGAGCTCGCCGACCTGCTGTTCGAGCAGGTCGGGCTCAACAAGCGTGAAGCCAAGGACATGGTTGAAGGCTTCTTCGAGGAGATCCGGACGGCGCTCGAACGCGGCGACAGCGTCAAGCTATCCGGTTTCGGCAACTTCCAGTTGCGTGACAAACCACAGCGCCCCGGGCGCAACCCCAAAACTGGCGAGGAAATTCCGATCACCGCGCGACGCGTGGTCACTTTCCACGCCAGCCAGAAACTGAAGGCCGCGGTGGAGCAACTCAGTGATGCCAGCAAGCAGCCCTGACGTCGGCGGAAGCGAACTGCCGCCGATTCCTGCGAAACGCTATTTCACGATTGGCGAAGTCAGCGATTTGTGCGGCGTCAAGCCGCATGTGCTGCGCTACTGGGAGCAGGAGTTCACCCAGTTGAAGCCGGTCAAGCGCGGCGGCAACCGGCGCTACTACCAGCATCACGAAGTCATGCTGATACGCCGTATCCGGCAACTGCTTTACCAGGAAGGGTTCACGATTTCCGGCGCGCGCAACCGGCTCGGCGAATCGGCGATCCTGGACCAGGAGAACGGCGTCGAACTCGAGCAGTGCAAGACCACGCTGCGCGAGCTGCGCGCTGAGATCGCGGCGACGTTGCAGGTGCTGCGTGCCTGACGCACGAGGCAGCCAGCGACCCGCAAGCGTCGTGACTTGCGCAGTTCCGGGTCGGCGACGGATGGTTCTGAACGGATGGGGGTAAAAGCCTGGTAATTTTCAGAACCGCTGCTATAATGGCGGCTTGTGTCGGGGCGTAGCGCAGCCTGGTAGCGCACTTGCATGGGGTGCAAGGGGTCGCGAGTTCGAATCCCGCCGCCCCGACCAAATCAAACAAACCGGCCCAGGCCGGTTTTTTTGTTTGCTCCGTTCGCCGGTGGTGTGTCAGCACGCCGTGCTAATATCCGTTTCCGGCCGGTAGGCGGGACTCTTCGCAGCAACTCGCACGGAATTCAGATGCGTATCCTGGTCAGCAACGACGACGGTTACTTCGCGCCAGGGATTGCGGCGCTCGCCGATGCACTCGGCTCGCTTGGCGAGGTCACTGTGGTGGCGCCCGAGCGCGACCGCAGCGGCGCGAGCAACTCGCTGACGCTTGACCGGCCCCTTTCGCTCAAGCGCACCGCCAACGGTTTTCATCATGTCAATGGCACGCCGACCGACTGTGTTCATCTGGCGGTCACTGGCATGCTCGATCACCTGCCCGACATGGTCGTCTCCGGCGTCAATCATGGCGCCAACATGGGTGACGACACCGTTTATTCGGGTACAGTCGCCGCGGCCACCGAGGGCTTCCTCCTCGGGGTGCCGTCGATCGCGGTGTCGCTGGTCAGCAAATCGGCCACGGATTTCACTGCTGCCGCGCGCATCGCACGTGATCTCGCCGAGCGTTTCATGCACAACCCCTTTCCGCAACCGATGCTGCTCAACGTCAATGTGCCCGACGTGGCCTACGAGCGCCTGAAAGGCGTTCGCGTCACACGTCTGGGCAAGCGCCACAAGGCCGAGCCGGTGGTACGCAGTCAGACGCCGCGTGGCGAGACCGTGTATTGGGTGGGGGCGGCCGGGGGGGCGGCCGATGCCGGCGAGGGCACCGATTTTCATGCGGTGGCCAATGGTTTTGTGTCGGTGACGCCGCTGCAGATCGATCTGACCCACACCGGTCTGATCGCGCCGGTATTCGACTGGTTGCAGCGGTGAGCGTGCGCAACTCGGACCCCGGACAGGCGGCGCGCGCTCGTGCGCGAATGGTCGAGCGCCTGCGTACCCAGGGCATCCGCGACGAGCGCGTTCTCGCCGCGATGCAGGCAGTGCCGCGCCATGCCTTCGTCGACGAGGGGCTGGCATTCAGTGCCTACGACGACACGCCGCTGCCGATCGGTTTCCAGCAGACGATCTCTCAGCCCTTCGTGGTCGCGCGCATGATCGAGCTGCTGCGCAGCGGGCGCGAACTCGGCCGTACGCTCGAGGTCGGTGCCGGCTGCGGATATCAGGCCGCGGTGCTGTCGCTGCTGGCGACCGAGGTCTTTGCGATTGAGCGCATCCGTGCGCTGCTCGACCGCGCGCGCGCGAACCTGCGGCCTTTGCGGCTGCCCAACGTGCGGCTGAAACTTGCCGATGGCAGCCTCGGTCTTCCCGAGGCTGCCCCCTTCGACACCATCATCGTGGCTGCTGCGGCGGTTGGACTGCCTCCGGCGCTCAAGGAACAGCTTGCCCCCGGCGGGCGGCTGATCATTCCTGTGGGCGGAGCTGAACAGCGCCTGCTGCTTGTCGAGCGCCAGGGTGGAACGTTCCGCGAAACCTGGTGCGAAGCGGTGCGCTTCGTTCCCCTGATTGGCGGTACTGACTGAACTAGGTCTTTTCGGATGCACAAACGTACTCATCATTTCATCGCGCTCATCGCGGCACTGCTCGCTGCCGGATGCGCCTCACAGGGCACCGCCCCGGTGCGTGACGGCAGCGGAGTCGCCGCGGCTCCGAGTGTGGCGGCATCGGTTTCGGGCTTCCACACCGTACGTCCGGGCGAAACACTGCTCGGCATCGCGCGTCAGTATGGCGTCACGCTTCCTGATCTCGTCGCCTGGAACAGGATCACCGACCCGGACCAGATCCATGTCGGGCAGACCCTGCGCGTTTCCGCAACCGCTGCTGCGACTGCGGGCAGTGTCGTGCCGGGGAGCGGGGGAGCGGTGGTGACGCCTGTTCCCGCGGCGGGATCGGCTGCCGCTAGCGTGCCGATCGTGCGCGAGCCGGTCGGCGGGCGAGCGCCGGTCGTGGAGCCGCCGGCATCCATCGAGCCCCCCGCCCCGGCAGCGAGCGAGCAGCCCCAGGCTGCCATCGCCGGTCAGTGGGCCTGGCCGTCGCCGGGCACGGTCGTCGCCGGCTTCAACGAGGCCTCGAACAAGGGCCTCGATATCGGCGGCAAGGTGGGCGACCCGGTTTTCGCCGCAGCGGCGGGCAAGGTCGTTTATGCAGGAAGCGGCCTGCGGGGCTATGGCAAGTTGATCGTGATCAAGCATAACCAGGAGTTCAACTCCGTGTATGCTCACAACGACAAGCTGCTGGTCAAGGAAGACGATCAAGTCGCGCAGGGTCAGAAGATCGCCGAGCTCGGCAGTTCGGAGGCCGAGCGGCCAAAGCTGCATTTCGAGATCCGCAAGCAGGGTAAGGCGGTCGACCCGACCGGGTATCTGCCCGCACGATAATGGGAGGGGGCATGGAAGAGCCGGCAAATCTTGATGACTTGGAAAGTCAGCACGAACCGGATCTCCCCCCCGAGGTGGAGGTGTTCTCGTTCCAGGCACCCCCGGTGGTCGAGAACGAGTTCTTCAGCGACGTCACCCAGCTCTACCTCAACGAGATCGGCGCCAATCCGCTGCTCACCGCGGCTGAAGAGCTCACCATCGCCCGCCGCGTTCGGTCAGGCGATTTCGACGCCCGCCAGACCATGATCGAGCGCAACCTGCGCTTGGTCGTCAACATCGCCAAGCACTACCTGAACCGAGGTATCCCGCTGCTCGACCTGGTCGAGGAGGGCAACCTTGGGCTCATGCATGCGCTCGAGAAGTTCGACCCGGAGCGCGGTTTCCGCTTCTCGACCTACGCCACCTGGTGGATCCGGCAGAATATCGAGCGTGCGATCATGAATCAGTCGCGCACGATCCGGCTACCGGTGCATGTGGTCAAGGAACTCAACCAGGTGCTGCGCGCGCAGCGCCACATCGAAGCCGACAACAACGGCGAGTCTTCGCTTGAGGATATCGCCAGCCGGCTGGGCAGGACCATCGATGAGGTGCGCGGGATCCTCGCGCTGGCCGAGCACACGGCCTCGCTCGATGCACCGCTCGATATCGACCCCACGCTTTCGATCGGAGAGTCGCTCGCCGACGAGCAGCAACCCACCGCCGAAGTGCGCATCCAGTGCTCCGAGATCGAGCAGCTCGTGCGCGAGTGGCTGGCCATGCTGAGCGACAAGCAGCGCATGGTGATCCGTCATCGTTACGGCATCGACGAGTGCGAACTCCTGACCCTGGAAGAGCTTGCCGATCGTCTGGAACTGACGCGCGAGCGTGTCCGCCAGATCCAGCTCGAGGCGCTCGGACAACTGCGGCGCATCCTGAAGCGTCGTGGCATCTCCCGCGATGCGCTGCTCTAGGCGCGGGACGGGGCGGTGATCTCGGCCGGGAACGCGCGAAAATAAAGTTCGCGGCTGGCGTAGGCCATCACTGGCAGACTCGCCAGCAGCAGCGGCAGCGCCATCACGCTGGTCATGATCACCACCGCGAGCAGCAGCGCCCAGGACATCATCACGCTGAAGCGTCCGAACACCGTGCGCACGCTCGCCACTACGCCCGAGACCAGCGTCGCGCGCCGATCGTAGATGAGCGGGATCGAGAACGCTGACACCGCGAACAGGATAAAGGCGAGCACGCCGCCCATGATCGCGCTGTAGCCCGCGTAGCTGAGCACCATGTCCTCGATGTGGAGCAGGCGCAGGAAGCCGATCGGTTCGCGGCCGACCATGAAGCCATACAGGATGCCGGCGTCGGTGATCCAGATCAGGAACAGCAGGCCGCACACGAAGGAGATCACCCAGCCGCCCCGCGGCATGTTGCGAAAGCCGGCCCAGATGTCGCCGAACACCGGATGGCGACCGCGGCGCAGCTTGTCCGACACTGCGAAGAAGCCGGCGAGCAGCACCGGTCCGACGAGCATGAAGCCGCCTGCGAGCGACAGGCTCATCGGCGCAATCTGGCTGAACTCGAGCAGCGCGAACAGCGCTGTGCCGATGATGACGAAGAGGGTCGCGAACGCCATGCTCAATAGCGGGATGGCGCGGAACTGACCCACACCGAAACGCAGCGCGGCGCTGATGTCTGCGAGCACGAGCGGCGCCGGGCGCAGGTTGGATGGATCGGCGGAGGTGGGCGCGGACATGGCGAGATCCTTCAGCGGCGTTGGGCTCGCATTGCGTCGACGAGCCTGCGCAGGCGCAGTGCCTCAGCGAGCTCGAAGACCGACATGGCGTAGAAACTGCTTCGATTGTAGCGCGTGATGACGTAGAAATTCTGATAGCCCAGCCAGTATTCGGTTTCGGCGCCGGGTGTTTCGAGATCGACCAGGGTGGCGGTCTGTGCGGCGACGCGGCCGTTCTCAGCCCTGACGCCGTTGTCCGCCAGCAGCGCGGGCGCCAGGGTGGGCTCGATGCCGGCGCCGACCAGCGCTGCCGCATCGGTGGCCGGGCCCATGCGAGCGCGTTCGGCCACCGGTGCGCCAGGCTGCCACCCATGCACGCGCAGGTAGTTGGCCACGCTGCCGATCGCGTCCACCGCGTCGGCATCGAAGTCGATGCTGCCATTGCCATCGAAATCGACGGCGTAGGTACGCACGCTGCTCGGCAGGAATTGAGGGTAGCCGAGTGCGCCTGCGAACGATCCGTAGTAGCTCGCCGGCTCCCGCCCCTGCTCGCGCGCGAGCAGGAACAGTGCTTCGAGTTCGCGGCGGAACAGTTCGGCGCGTGGCGGGTAGTCGAAGGCCAGCGTGGCAAGCGCGGACAGCGTCTCGAAGCTGCCGGTGTTGCGCCCATAGATCGTCTCCACGCCGATGATCGCGACGATGATCTCGGCTGGCACGCCGGTCTCGCGTGCCGCGCGCTCGAGGATTTCGGCGTGCTCGTCCCAGAAGCGCATGCCACCGTCGATCCGGGTGTGGTCGAGAAAGCGCGCGCGGTACGCGCGCCACGAACGTAGCCCCTTGCGTGACGGTGGGGTGATGAGACGGATCACGTCTGCATCGTGGCGGGCAAGCGCGAGCGTGCGCACCACTTCCTGCGCATCGAAGGCGTGGCGTTGCGCCAGGTCGGCGGCGAAGGTCTGGGCCTCGGCGCGCTCGGCGTACGAGGCGAAGGCGGCCGTGGGCGCAGTGAGGCTGGCAATCGTGGCAAGCAGCAGGGCGCGTAGCGGCGGCCGCAGGCGCGAGCGGTGGCAACAAGGTGGAGGGGGCTGGCGGCGGGCAGAGGGTGGGGGTTGGGTGTTCATTCGAGTCGTAAGCGGGCGATTCTTTTCTTCAGGGCCCGGACGTCATCGTCCGGGGCGTGGGGGCCGTAGCGCAGGCAGGCGTAAGTCTGGCAGATTTCACGCAGTGCCTGCGCCTGCGCGGGAAAGCGCTTTTCGAGAAGTTCGGCATAGTCGAGCGGACCCTGCCACGGCGCACGGGCTACGCCTGCGTTTGCCATGCGCGTGCAGAATGCGCTCCACATGCGCTGCAGCGGGTCGCGCGGGCGCTGCCGGCGCACGCTCCAGGCGTAGAGCCCGCCGAACAGGACGAGCGCGGTTGCGGCGAGCGCGGCCACGCTCGCCGCTAGCCCACCTGATCCGAGTCCGAGGCGCTTGAGCAGTTCCCGCTGGCGTTCGGGATTGTAGCCAAGCACGTGCTGGTTCCAGGCGTTGGACACCGCCTCCCAGCGATGGCGCAGGCCACGCAGCCAGGCCATGTCGGGACGCAGCATCAACGGCAGTTCGGTGCTGTCGGCGAGCGCGGAGGCGAGGCCGTCCTCGATGCGTTGCGGCGCGGCAAGGGCGGTCGGGTCGACCCGTACCCAGCCGCGCCCCTGCAGCCACACTTCGGCCCAGGCATGGGCGTCGGATTGGCGGATCACCAGATAGCCGTCGATCGGGTTGATTTCACCGCCCTGGTAGCCGGTCACGATGCGGGTCGGTACGCCGGCGGCGCGCATCAGCACGGCGAAGGCCGACGCGAAGTGCTCGCAGAAGCCGCGCCGCGTGTCGAACAGGAATTCGTCCGCTGGGTCGGCGCCCAGTCGCGGCGGGCGCAGGGTGTAGATCAGGCGCAGAGCGCGCA
>JBEOKH010000603.1:0-3171 GCA_040275625.1 Thauera sp.
AGCAAGCCACGCGCGCGCAGCCGATCGTGGCGACTGGGCAGCGCATAGTCGATCCGGATACGACGAACCATCGGGCGGTGGAAGGGCTTGCCGTCGCCGGAGATCAAGCCTTGGTCGTTGAGCCAGTCCGCGATTTCACTATCGGTGTGATCTTCGAGGAGTCGGTCAATCTCGGCGACCACGGTGCCTGGCGTCTGGCGCAGCATCCAGGCCGGCTTGGGCAGCGGGAGGTGCAGCGTGTGCGTCGCACCACCGCTGAAGCGTACTTGCGCCCTGATGTCGGCCTCTTTGAGCAAGGTGACATCCGCGATCAGCAACCGGGCCATCCGCTTGCGCTCCCGGTCAGCCGTATGGGGATCGTTCCACAGGCGTGGGAAGTCTTTCGCCAGTGCCAGGATGGCGGCGCGCTGCTGGTCATCGAGCCCGGTCTCGCTCTCGCGCTGTTTGTCGTAGTGCTCCTGGGCCACCGTCTGGTTGCGCAGCGCCTGGTTCCATTCCGCTTCCAGCGAATCGGCGACCAGACGGTTGTCGGGATCACAACGCATATAACGGCGGCGTGCCAGATCGGACTCGTAGCGCGCCCGCTCGACGGCTTGACGGCGCAAGCGATCACTGTCTTCGCTTCGGCTCTCCAGTTCTTTCTGCACCGCCAGCGCCACCCCCAGGGTGATCGGAGTCACGACCTCCACCAGCAAGCGGCCAATGGCCGCGTCGAGTTCGCCTCCGACAATCTGCTGGCAGATCGGCTGCGCATGCTCGACCCCCTCGCGCTGACAAACATAATCAGGCACGCGCCGTGTGCCGTTCACATGATAGCGAACGGTCATGCGATCACCACATTTGGCGCAGAGAGCCAATCCTTGCAGCAACGCCGGGCCTTCACGCGGCGTGCCCCGATCACGCCCGGTGGCAGGTGCCTGCGCATTGTCGCGCAGGATCCGGAGGTTCTCTTCGTACTCGTCCCAAGTAATGTATCCAGCATGGGCATCACGAATCAGCGCGACCCATTCCTCGGATGGCAGCCGTTGATGGCGATGAGAACCATCGGGCTGCTTGCGCACGCGCGTCCGCCCAAAGCAAAAGGCACCGGTATAGCGCGGATGATGCAGAAGCCAGAGCGCGCGCGAGTGTTCGAGATCAGTCCACAACAGCTCGCCAGTTTGCGGTCCGCGGTAAATCCGGTGCGGGAAGCTCAGCCCTTCGGCACGAAAGGCCTTGACCGTCGCCGTTGCCGAACCGGTACGCCGGAAGGTGCGGAAGAACTGCCGCAGGCTCTCCTGAACGCGGACATCGGGATCCAGCCGCACGCGCCCGGCCGGATCGTAATCAAATCCGATCGGCAGCCGAATCTCGAGTTCGCCGCGGCGAGCCTTGTTGAGGATGCCACCGCGCAGCCGGGCCTGCAAAACGTGCAGTTCCGCCTCGCTCATCGTACCCTTCAGGCCGAGCAGCAAGCGATCATTGAAGTGCGCCGGGTCGTACACACCGTCTTCGTCGAGGATCAGCGTGTCCGCCAAAGCGCAGATCTCCAGCAGGCGGTGCCAGTCCGTCGAGTTGCGCGCCAGACGCGACACCTCCAGGCCCATGACGATCCCCGCCCGCCCCAGACCGACCTCGCTGACCAGTCGCTGGAAGCCTTCGCGATCCACCGCACTCGCCCCGGACTGGCCGAGATCGGAGTCAATGACGACGACTTGATCGAGACGCCAGCCCAGTGCCAGTGCCCGCTCGCGCAAATCGTACTGGCGCTTGGTACTCTCGCTGTTCTCGAGTACCTGGCGCAACGTCGACTGCCGCACGTAGAGATAGGCATTTCTCTTCAGGTGTCGCGCCTGTATTTTTGCGTGCTGCTCACCCATCATGGCCTACTCTCCCGTGCCGTCGCCAGCGCCATGCTGGCGACCAGATTGATCAGGTGCTGTTCCATCCCCGCCGGTAACCTCGACTCATTGCGCAGAGCGGCGGCGGCCGGACTCGGGGCCGTTTCGCTGACGCCACGCATCCAGGCCGCCATCCCTTTGAACAGGAAGAGTGCACGCCCGGGCGAGCGGTGACGGCCGCCAGGCCTCTCGGCGGTCTCTTGCCGCAAGGACTCGTAACCCTCGGCCAAGGTCTGGCCATTGGTCATCACCGTCGGCTTCATCGGCGTTTTTTTTTGCTCCGTGCCAGCGCGCGGTCGACGGTGCGCCGATGGACGGCCAGTCCGAAGTGCTCTGCGATCCGCTCCACCAGCTCCTGTGCGTCCAGTCCTTCTTCCTGGGCACGTGCCGCCTCGATGAAGGCCATGACCTCGTCGGTGATCTTGTGCGGTCCGTGCGGCCCTCGCTTGACCGGCAACAGTCCGGCGAGACCCGCGCGTTCGAAATCTGCCTGGGCCTTGTAGAAGGTCGGCCGGGAGACGCCGAAGCTGCTGGCGGCATCGACAACGGTCTGACCTTCGGTGCGTACACGACGGAGCATCTCGTAACGCACCTGTACCAAGTCCCGCGGATCGAAGAACTCGCTGTCGAGAAAGGCGGCATCCTGAACGTCCTGCGCGTGCGGATTCACGGTTCCGCTCTCGGCGAGAGCGAGGAGTTTGGTGTCGGGCTTCGAGGGCGGTGTCATTGTAAGCATAATTATGACACAACAAGGCCGATGCAAAGACCCGTTTTTGAGTTGGATCCGTAACGCACTGATTGGTCATGGTCTTCCCATATCGGAAACGGAGTCATGGCATCGAGTCCTCCGGAAGTTCTCCCAGCGGGGCAGAATTCACTTAACACTGCCGGCATTATTCTCTTGACACTTTGCGCTGCCGGGAGCTTGCCCCGGCCGCCCCCTGTGCTGCGCTTTGGCGGACAATCAGCGCCACCAGGTGCAAGAGGTCGTCGACCCGGAAGTGCGAGCGGCCAGCCGACACGCTGGCGAACGGATCCGGCGCCACTGCACTGGTCCAGGCGGCTGTCAGGCGCCTCACCCGGCCGCTGTCATCGTGAAAGTAGACGCGCTCCTCGCCCCAGGCATTGCGCCGTTCGATCAGAACGAACTCGCGCCCGAAGAGGGGATGAAACGGGTGGGTGACCCGAAAAACTTGTTGCTGATCGAATGCATCATCTGCAGTTGGCTGCTCATGTGAAGGGGCGCGTCGAACGCGGTGTCGGCTATGTCAAGGGCAACTTCCTGTCCGGT
>JBEOKH010000604.1:0-2375 GCA_040275625.1 Thauera sp.
CGGTGCGGGCCGAAGCGGCGCAGCAGCATGGCGTGCTGTTGCGCACTGTGCGCGACGTCGCCCCAGTGCAGCGCGGACACGTTGGCGCGGCGGTGCGCGAGCAGCTCCAGCCCGGTCAGCGCGGCGGTCGGGCTGTAGGCGACCAGCGCCGCGCCGCCGAGTGCGCTGGCGAGCGCCGCCACCGTGGCCGACAGCAGCGGGTCGTCACTGCCGGTGATCAGCAGGCGATCGGTGAGCGCGCCGCCATGCGCCTGTTCGAGCAGCCATTGCTCGAGCAGCGCGCGCGGGAAGAGCCACTTGCCGCCGACGCGGGCGGCGGGGATCTCGTGACTGTTGGCGAGTTCATAGAGCTTCTTCTCGTTCAGGCGCAGGAAGGCGGCGGCTTCACGCGCGTTGAGGCAGGCTCCGCCGGGCGCGGGCGCGGCCGCGGGGTTCGTTGAATGCGTCGCCGGCACGCTGTCTGGTGTGCCGCAGTCGCTACGCGACGGATCGCGTCCGGGGTGCCGGGCGGCGCGCGGCGAAGCCAGGGCGGGCGGGCTGATCAAGGGCCTGCGGGGCGACATGGCGGCGAAAGGTGTTCCATCAGGCCGCGCCGGCCGGCAGATCCTTCGCCGCCTCGACCAGTTCATCGCGCGTGTTGATGTTGCGGAACGCGGCCTCCTCGTCGTCGAAGGCGACCTCGACCACCCTGAGGCTGCCGTACCAGCGGTCGATCTTGCGCCCGCCGCCGGCGAGGAAGGCGCCGAGGTGCCCGGCGAGATCGCGCCGGCACAGGCAGAACACCGGATGCGCCTGATCGAAAGTCTTCGCCACCGCGAGCTGGGCGTCGGCGGCATGCAGCGCCCCAGCCAGACGTTCGACGAGGTCGGCGGGGAGGAAGGGCGAGTCGCAGGGCGCGGTCACCACCAGCGGATGTTGTGCGCGCACCAGCGCCGCGTGCAGCCCGGCGAGCGGGCCGGCGAAGCCGCCGATGTCGTCGCCGAACACGGGGTAACCAAAGGCCTGCCAGGCTTCGAGGTTCTGGTTGGCGTTGATGATCAGCGCGTCGACCTGGGGGGCGAGGCGCTCGAGCGCGTGCGCGGCCATCGGCCGGCCGGCGAGCGTGACCAGGCCCTTGTCGACGCCGCCCATGCGATTGCCCTGGCCACCGGCGAGGAGCACGCCGGTGATGCGGTGGTCGGCAGGGCGGGAGAAGGTGTGTGCGTTCATTGTTGGTCGTGTTTCGGGGTCATGGAGGCGCGCGCGGCGCCTTCAGGGGCGGCGTCGGCCGATGCGTGTTGCCGCCTTCAGTCGCGCTCGAAGCGGTCGTCGCCGGAAAACAGCAGGTAGTGCTTGCCCTGGGCGCGGCCGATCATGGTGAGGCCGATCTTTTGCGCGATCCGCCAGCCCATGTGGGTGAGGCCGGAGCGCGAGACCAGGAAGGGAATGCCCATCTGCGCGGTCTTGATCACCATCTCCGAAGTCAGCCGGCCGGTGGTGTAGAAGATCTTGTCGGTGCCGTCCTCGCCGTCTAGCCACATCTGGCCGGCGATCGCATCCACCGCGTTGTGGCGGCCGACGTCCTCGAAGAACATCAGGATCTCGCAGCCTTCGCGCGTGGCCCTGGCGAGCGCACAGCCGTGCACCGCGCCGGCCTGCTTGTAGATGGACTCGTGGTGGCGCACCGCCTCCATCAGCGCGTACAGCGTCGACTGCTTCAGATGGCGGTCGTGCGGCAGGCGGATCTGGTCGATCTCGTCCATCAGACCACCGAAAACCGTGCCCTGGCCGCAGCCGGTGGTGACCGTGCGGCTGCCGAGCTTGCGCTCGGCGTCCTGCATGCCGCCGCGGGTGGTGACCGCGACCGCGTCGCTTTCCCAGTCGACCTGCACCGCGGTGATCTCGTCCAGGCTCCTGACCAGGCGCTGGTTGCGCAGCCAGCCGATGGCGAGCGCCTCGGGTGCGGCGCCGAGCGTCATCAGGGTGACGATCTCGCGCTTGTCGACATAGAGCGTGAGCGGGTGCTCGCCGGCGATCGAGGTCGGCACCGTCTCGCCGTTTTCGTTTACGGCGGGGATGTCGACGGTGAGTGGGCGGCTGGCCTGGCTCAGTTGGGGACGTTGGGGCGGGGTCATCGCGGCGGGGCTGGGGATGCGTGAGCTGCCGATTGTAGCCGCAAGTCCTGCTGGGCATGGTCGGGGCTGCGGCTTCCAAGCGGGCTTGGGGCCGCAGCCCCGACCCGGTCTCGTGGCGCGCGGCTTCGATCCGGCCCTGGAGCCGCGACGGAGCGCGCTGCCCGCCGCCTCGGCGCTCCTGCAGTTGGCGTGCCCCGCCGCGGCCCCAAGGCCTCGCGGTTGCGGATGCCGACCGCCGTCGGTGCGTGACGGTGGTGTTTT
>JBEOKH010000605.1:0-2274 GCA_040275625.1 Thauera sp.
GAGGCCTTCAGCCGCGAGGCGGTGGCGGCGGCCGAGGCGCTGCCGGTGTCGTGGACCGACGCCCTGCCGGCCTATCTTGCCGCCATGCGTTACCAGTTCGGCTGGCTCACCGCCTATGTCGCGGACCATGCGCCGGCGGACCTGGTGCTGATCGTGATCGGCGATCACCAGCCGATCGGCGCAGTGAGCGGCCCGGAGCAGCCCTGGGAGGTGCCGGTGCACGTGGTGTCACGCGACCGCGCGCTGCTCGCGCGCTTGGAGCGCGCCGGGTTCGTGCCAGGGCTCATGCCGGCGCAGCCGCCACTTGGGCCGATGCATTGGCTGACGCAGGTGCTGGTCGATGCGTTCTCTGCCGAGCCCTGAGGCTTCCTGCTTTGGGATCACCTGGCAAGCGGAGCGCACAAGCCCGCGCCTCCCGCCGCTCCTGCAGAAGCGGCCGGTTCGCGGCTTCCACGGCTCCTGCAGAAGGACGGGACGGTCATCGTGCGGGTGGCGCCCGGGTTGCCCTGCAGGAGCGGCGGCAGCCGCCAACGCAGCGCTTCCCGCCTCTACGCCGCCCATCGCCTTGCCTGCGCCCGGTTCGCGGCTGCCGCCGCTCCTACACCGTCTGCGCTCCTCACGCCTCGGGGGGCGTCGGCGTGATCTGGTACAGCAGGGTGTTGCACTGCGCGCACGACACGATGCGGCGCTCGTCCTTGCCGTGGGTGAGGCCCTCGTCCTTCAGGTCGGCGGCATTGCAGGCGGTGCAGCGCGGTTCGGTCTGGTTGCTGGCGTAAAGGAAAGCGTTAAGGTCGGGGAGCGCGCGCTTGCGCTGTTCGAGCTTGTGGTACTTCCTCAGGATGAGCCACATCGTGAAGAAGACCGCCATGATGAAAAGAATCGGCAGGGGCACTGAAGTCATCGGCTATTGGTTCTCGTGGTGTGGGTGCTCGGTTGGCGCAAGATACGGGGGCGGCTGGGCGGTGTCCCTGTTCCGCATCAAGTCGGGGTGGGACTCCTCAGCTTCGGATACCCCAACTCCACCTTCGTCATCCTCATCCTCGTCCTCGAGCTGCACCGATTCGATGCGGCGGAAGTGGGCGCTGATCTTGCGGCTGGAGGTGTGCACGTCCTGCACGTCGCGGCTGGCCTGCTCGATGTGGCGGGCGAGCGCGGCCATGCGCTCGTCGAAGCGGTGGAAGTCCTTGGCGAGCTTGCCGAGCGCGTCCTGGATGACGTGGATCTGCTTGCGCGTCTCGACGTCGCGGATCACCGAACGCGCGGTGTTGAGCACCGCCATCAGCGTGGTCGGCGACACGATCCACACCCGCTTGTGCTGCGCGTAGCTGACCACCTCGCCGTGCCACGCATGCAGCTCGGCGAACACGGCCTCGGCGGGCAGGAACATCACCGCGCCATCGGCGGTGGTGCCGGGCAGGATGTACTTGGAGGCGATCGCATCCACATGGCGCCTGACGTCGGCGCGGAAGGCCTGCTTCGCGACGCGGCGTTCGGATTCGGCGAGCGCGGTATCGAACATGCGGTGGTAGTTCTCGAGCGGAAACTTGGCATCGACGGCGACCCGACCGGTGGGCGGCGGCAGCGTCAGCAGGCAATCGACCCGGGTGCCGTTGGGCAGCACCTGCTGGAAGGCGAAGGCCTCGGGCGGCAGCATGTTGCGCACCAGGTTCTCGAGCTGGACCTCGCCGAAGGCGCCGCGCGCGCGCTTGTCGCCGAGCAGCTCCTGCAGGCTCACCACGTTGGTGGTGAGGCCGTCGATCTTCTTCTGCGCCTCGTCGATCGTGGCCAGCCGCGCCATAACGCTGGCGAAGGTCTCGTTGGTCTTGCGAAAGCCCTCGTCCAGGCGCTGGCTGACCTGGCCCGACAGCGTGTCGAGGCGGCCATCCACGCTCTGCGTCAGCGCCTTCATGCCGCGCGAAAGTTGCAGCGAGGCCGCGGTAAGCCCGCGCTGCAGCAGGTCACGGTCGGCGCGCGCGTGCTCGCCGATGCGGTCGGTCTGGCGGCCGAGACCGTCGTGCAGGTCACGCAGCAGCTCGCGGTGCTGGGCGCCGAGCTGCTGCTCCATGAGCGCGGCCATCTCGTCGCCGAGCCCTTCACGCAGGCTGCGCTCCGCGGCGCGCCCGCGCACCAGCAGCCACAGCTGCAGCATGACCACGAGCCCGAGGAGCGCGGCGAGCAGCAGCTCGCCCTGCGTCAGCTGCAGCGCCGTCATCGATCAGCCGAGCGCACGCAGGCTCGCCAGCGGCGGACGGCGCAGCAGCGCGCGTGTGCCCA
>JBEOKH010000606.1:0-1955 GCA_040275625.1 Thauera sp.
AAGGTCCCAAGTAGAGTCCCGTCGTGCCGGCCCCGTGCGGGCTGCGCCGCCCCCACTTTGCTGGGCTCCGTGGCGAGCGCGCCGATGCGAGCAAACTCCTTGCAGGCGCATCAGAATTAAGGATAGCATGATAAAAAAATGTTGGTCAGACCAGACATACCGGTTGTCCAGCAATACCAGAAACCCGGGGTGGGATTGCCGAGCGTCATGCAGCGGATTCGGCAGTATCCGGGCGCGCCGTTCAATCTGAGGAGACATCATGAGCATGCAAGGGGATATCGACGTCCGCGAAACCACGGAATGGATCGAATCGCTGTCTGGCGTTATCGCAAGCGGAGGCCCGGCTCGCGCCCACTACCTGATTGAGACGCTGATCGCGACGGCGCGCCAGGAAGGGGTGAACATTCCCTACTCGGCGACCACCGAGTACATCAACACCATCCCCGCCGAGCAGCAGCCGCCCTACCCGGGCGATCCGGACATGGAGATCAAGCTGCACTCGTACATCCGCTGGAACGCGATGGCGATGGTGGTGCGCGCGAACAAGGACACCAACGTCGGTGGCCACATCGCCTCGTTCGCCTCGGCCGCGGCCTTGTACGACGTCGGCTTCTCGCACTTCTGGCACGCGCCTTCCGATGCCCACGACGGCGACATGATCTATTTCCAGGGCCACTCGGTGCCTGGGATCTATGCGCGCGCGTTCATGCTCGGGCGCCTGACCGAAGACCAGATGGACAACTTCCGCCAGGAGGTCGGTGGCAAGGGCATCTCGTCCTACCCGCACCCGTGGCTGATGCCGGACTTCTGGCAGTTCCCGACCGTGTCGATGGGCCTGGGTCCGCTGTGCGCGATCTACCAGGCGCGCTTCATGAAGTACATGGCCAGCCGCAACATGATCGACGCCGCGCGCGCCGAGCAGCGCAAGGTGTGGGCCTTCCTCGGTGACGGCGAGACCGACGAGGTCGAGTCGCTGGGCGCGATCGGCATGGCCGGACGCGAGCGGCTGGACAACCTGGTGTTCGTGATCAACTGCAACCTGCAGCGCCTCGATGGCCCGGTGCGCGGCAACGGCAAGATCATCCAGGAGCTCGAATCGGGCTTTCGCGGTGCGGGCTGGAACGTCATCAAGGTGATCTGGGGCACGCAGTGGGACGCGCTCTTCGCCCGCGACAAGAGCGGCCTCCTCAAGCAGCGCATGATGGAAATCTGCGACGGCGAGTACCAGACCTTCAAGGCCAAGGACGGCGCCTATGTGCGCGAGCACTTCTTCAACACGCCCGAGCTGCGCGCGCTGGTGGCCGACTGGACCGACGAGCAGGTGTGGCAGCTGAACCGCGGTGGCCACGACCTGTTCAAGATCTTCACCGCCTACAAGGCTGCCAACGAGCACAAGGGCCAGCCCACGCTGATCCTCGCCAAGACCATCAAGGGCTTTGGCATGGGCCAGGCGGGCGAGGCGATGAACATCAGCCACCAGCAAAAGAAGCTCGACATCGACGCGATCCGTCGCTTCCGTGACCGCTTCGGCCTGCCGGTGCCCGACGACAAGCTCGCCGAGCTGCCCTACCTCAAGTTTGCCGAAGGCTCCCCCGAGTACAAGTACATGATGCAGCGGCGCCTGGACCTGGGCGGCTTCCTGCCCCAGCGCCGCACCAAGGCCGCGCCGCTGGCGGTGCCCGCGCTCGACGCGTTCGCCGCGCTGTTGAAGGCCTCGGGCGAAGGTCGCGAGCTGTCGACCACGATGGCGGTGGTGCGCATCATGAACACGCTCCTCAAGGACAAGCAGATCGGCCGCCACATCGTGCCGATCGTGCCCGACGAGAGCCGCACCTTCGGCATGGAAGGCATGTTCCGCCAGTACGGCATCTGGAACCAGGAGGGCCAGAAGTACGTCCCCGAAGACCATGACCAGCTCATGTTCTACAAGGAGAGCAAGACCGGCCAGGTGCTGC
>JBEOKH010000607.1:0-8700 GCA_040275625.1 Thauera sp.
AGCGCCGGGTGGTGGCGAACAAGGCCGGCCGCCCGGGCGTGTCGCGGTGGCCGACGACGTCGACCCAACCGCGCGATTCGAGTGTCTTCAATATGCTGGGCGAAACCGCCACGCCGCGGATGTCCTCGATGTCACCGCGGGTGACGGGCTGGCGATAGGCGATGATCGCCAGCGTCTCCATGACCGCGCGCGAGTAACGCGGCGGCTTCTCTTCCTTCAGGCGATCCAGGTAGACCTGGTACTCGGCCCGGGTCTGGAAGCGCCAGCCACTCGCCAGTTGCACGAGTTCCACCCCACGATCGGCGGCGAACCAGGTGGCGCGCAACTCGTCGAGCAGGCGACGCACGAGATCCGGCCCCGGGTCCTCGTCGAACAGCTTGCGCAGCTCGGATACCGGCAGCGGCGCGGGCGCGGCGAGCAGCGCCGCCTCGACGATGCGCAGCCAGGCCTCAGGCGTGGTTACGTGTTCCATCCGCGAGCTTTACGTAGATCGGCGCAAAGGCCTCGTTCTGGGTCACATCGACCAGTCTTTCCTTCACCAGCTCGAGCACGGCGAGAAAGCTCACCACCAGCCCTGGCGCACCGAGCTGCACGTCGAACAAGGTGTCGAACACCACGAAGGCGCCGTCGCCGAGCTTGCGCAGGATCGCCGTCATGTGCTCGCGCACCGAGAGCTGCTCGCGTCCGACGCGATGGCTCTGGTTGAGGCGCGCCTTCTTCATGATGCGCAGCCATGCCAGCTGCAGGTCGTGCAGGCTCACTTCGGGCAGGCGCTCGACGACCTTCTCGGCGACCAGCACGCCTACCCATTCGAAATCGCGCTCGACGCGCGGCAAGGCGTCGAGCCGCGCCGCAGCGAGCTTCATCTGCTCGTATTCGAGCAGCCGGCGCACCAGCTCGGCGCGCGGGTCTTCTTCCTCGGCGTGCGTGCGGGGTGGCCGTGGCAGCAACATGCGCGACTTGATTTCGAGCAGCATCGCCGCCATCAGCAGGTAGTCGGCGGCCAGCTCGAGATGGGTTCCCCGCATGGCCTCGACATAGACGAGATACTGCGCGGTCAGCGGCGCCATCGGGATGTCGAGCACGTCGAGGTTGGCCTTGCGGATCAGGTACAGCAACAGATCCAGCGGACCCTCGAAGGCCTCGAGGAACACCTGCAACGCATCGGGCGGAATATACAGGTCTTTGGGCAGTTCGAGCAGGGGCTCGCCGTAGATGCGCGCGAGCACATCGAGCGGCGTGCCGGTGTCGGTCGGCGCGAGGTCGAGCGCCAGGTTCATCGCTCGCCCTGCCCATCCGCTGCGCGCGCCGACCCGCTCAACTGTAGTCCAGACCCATGGCCTCGCGCACGTCGCGCATGGTCTCCTGCGCCAGCTTGCGCGCGCGCTCGCAGCCGTCGGCGATGATGCTGCGCAGCAGCGAGGGATCGTCCAGGTAGGGCTGGGCGCGCTCGTGCAGCACCGCCTGCTCCTTCAGGATCGCCTCCAGCACGGGCTGCTTGCACTCCAGACAACCGATGCCGGCGCTGCGGCAGCCCTGCTGCACCCAGCCCAGGGTGTCCTCATCCGAGTAGATCGCGTGCAGTTGCCACACCGGGCAGCGCTCCGGCTCGCCGGGATCGGTGCGGCGCATGCGCGCGGGGTCGGTCTGCATGGTACGGACCTTGCGCGTGACGCTCTCGGCGTCCTCGCGCAGGTTGATGGTGTTGCCGTAGGACTTGGACATCTTCTGTCCGTCCAGCCCGGGCATGCGCGCCGCCGGCGTCAGCAGCGCCTCGGGCTCGACCATGATCATCTTGCCGCTGCCCTCGAGGTAGCCGTAAAGGCGCTCGCGGTCGCCGAGCGACAGGTTCTGGGTCTCGTCGAGAAGGGCCTTGGCCTGCTCGAGGGCCTCGTCGTCGCCCTCCTGCTGGAAGCGGGTGCGCAACTCGTGGTACATGCGCGCACGCCGCGCGCCGAGCTTGCGCACCGCATCCCTGGCCTTGTCCTCGAAGCCGGGTTCACGCCCGTACAGGTGATTGAAGCGGCGCGCGATCTCGCGCGTGATCTCGACGTGCGGCACCTGGTCCTCGCCCACCGGCACCTTGTCGGCGCGGTAGATCAGGATGTCGGCCGACTGCAGCAGCGGGTAGCCGAGAAAGCCGTAGGTCGACAGGTCGCGACCTTCGATACGCTCCTGCTGCTCCTTCCAGGTCGGCACGCGCTCCAGCCAGCCGAGCGGGGTCATCATCGACAGCAGCAGGTGCAGCTCCGCGTGCTCGGGCACCCGGGACTGGATGAAGAGGGTGGACTGAGAGGGATCCACGCCTGCGGCGAGCCAGTCGACCAGCATCTCCCAGACGTTGCCCTCGATGACCTCGGGGGTATCGTAGTGCGTGGTCAGCGCATGCCAGTCGGCGACGAAGAACAGGCAGGGATACTCCTCCTGCAGCTTGACCCAGTTCTTCAACACGCCGTGATGGTGACCGAGATGGAGCCGGCCACTGGGGCGCATGCCGGAGAGGACGCGTTCAGCGTACATGGCGGATCAGAATCCGAAGAGGATTGAGAGCAGATAGCGGAAGCCGGCAATCAGCGGCCACAACAAGGTGCCGAGCACGCCGGTGAACAACAGCACGAGCAGGATTGGAAAACCATAGGGCTCGAGCCGCGCGTACTGCCAGGCGAGGCGGTTCGGCAGCAGGCTCACCGCGATGCGACCGCCGTCGAGCGGCGGGATCGGCAGCAGATTGAGCGCCATCAGCACGACGTTGATCTGGATCCCGGCGTCGGCCATCTTCAGCAGCGCCAGGGCATAGGTCCCGGGGTCGGCGCCGGCGGCGATGCGGAACAGCAGCGCCCAGCCGAGCGCCATGACAAAGTTTACGAACGGCCCCGCCGCTGCCACCCACAGCATGTCGGCCTTGGGATTGCGCAGGCGAGCGAAATTGACCGGCACCGGCTTGGCCCAGCCGAACAGGATGCCACCCGCACCGGCGAGCGCACTCAGGGCGAGGATGCCCGCGGGCACGAGGATGGTGCCCACCGGGTCGACGTGGCGCAGCGGATTGAGCGTGATGCGCCCGGCAAGGTCGGCGGTGGGATCGCCGAAGTGGCGCGCGACGTAACCGTGTGCAGCCTCGTGCAGGGTGATCGCAAGCACGACCGGCAAGGCCCAGATGGCCAGGGTGGAGATCAGCGAATCCATCGCAGGCTCGGTAACAAACCCACGATTCTACAGGCCGAAGGGCTCGAGCGGGCCGCGTCCGGCGCGCACCAGCTCGGGGGCACCCGAGGTCAGGTCGATCACCGTGGTTGCCTCCGGGCCGCAGTAGCCGGCCTCGATGACGAGTTCCACCTGCTTGCCAAGGCGGTCACGGATCGCCTCGGCGTCGGTCAGCGGCAGCTCCTCTCCGGGCAGGATCAGCGTGGAGGTGAGCAGCGGGCCATCGATCTCGGCGAGCAGCGCCGACACCACCGCGTGCTCGGGCACGCGCAGGCCGATCGTCTTGCGCTTGGGATGCAGCACGCGGCGCGGGAGCTCCTTGGTGCCTTCGAGGATGAAGGTGTAAGGGCCGGGCGTGACCGCCTTCAGGAGGCGGTACTGGCTGTTGTCGACGCGGGCGTAGGTGCCGATCTCGGAAAGGTCGCGGCACATCAGCGTGAAGTGGTGACGCTCATCGACACCGCGGATGCGGCGGATGCGCTCGAGCAGCGCGGCGTCACCGACGTGACAGGCGAGCGCGTACGCGGAGTCGGTCGGCAGCGCGACCAAGCCACCGGCGCGGATGATCTCTGCGGCCTGGCGGATCAGCCGCGCCTGGGGCTGTTCGGGATGGAGCGAGAAGTACTGGGCCATGATCGGAAGCTCAAAGTGGCGCGCGAGCGGCGATGGCAGCCCGCGCCGCGGCGGTGGCCGGCAGGCGGCTCCAGACCGGCTCGAGGTCGGGCGGCAGCGGGTTGCAGCGGCCGAGATCGACCGCGCTCTCGTGCTCACCATGGAAATCGGAAGCACGCGAGGCGAGCAGGCCGCGCTGGCGTGCGACGGTGGCGAAGCGGCGCATCTCGTCCGCGCTGTGCGCGCCCGACACCACCTCGACCGCCTCGCCGCCGGCGGCCACGAAGCGGTCGAAGAGCCGCCCCATGTCGGCGGTCGACAGCCGGTAGCGCGCCGGGTGGGCAACCACTGCGATGCCGCCCGCGGCGCGGATCCACGCCACCGCGTCTTCCAGCATCGCCCAGCGGTGCTCGACGAAACCCGGCTTGCCACGCACCAGGTAGTGATCGAACACGGTCTTCACGTCCGGCATCACCCCGCTCGCCACCAGATGACGGGCAAAATGGGCGCGGCTCACCAGCGCCGGGTTGCGCGCGAAGCGCAGCGCGCCCGCGAAGGCGTCGTCGATGCCGATGCGCGCGAGTTCGTCGCCGATCCTGCGCGCACGCGCATCGCGGCCCGCACGCAGTTCGGCCAGGCCGTCGCCCAGCGTCCGACACAGGGGATCGACCCCGAGACCGACGATATGGACCGTTTCGCCCGCGAAGGAGACCGAAATCTCGACCCCCTCCACGAACGCGAGCCCACGGGCCTGCGCCACGCGCTGCGCCTCGGCGATGCCGCCGAGTTCGTCGTGATCGGTCAGCGCGAGCAGATCGACGCCGTTGGCGAGGGCACGCAGCACGACGGCTTCCGGCTCGAGCCAGCCATCGGAGACGGTCGAGTGACAGTGCAGATCGACGTTGAGGGCGTGCAGCCCGGAGGCTGACGAAGCGCTCATGGAACTCCTGTGGAGGAACAGCTCACGGGCAATGATACCAAACACGCACGGTAACGCCGCCGCAGCGCTTGCCAGTGCGCCGCATGCGGTCGGACGATCGCCTCGCCCGGAGCCACTGGAAAGCCGCCATGACCGCCACGCCGCCCGCCGCCGAACTACGCCGCTGCCCGAGCTGCGACCGCGGGGACGGAGGGCGCCTGGGCGCGGATCGCTGCACCGTCGCGCTGCACCCGACAGCGCACCGCGGCCCTGGCCAGAATGGACGCTGGCACGGCGCCCTGCGCGGCCCGTGTAACGCCTGCGGGCATTTGCAGCGCTGGATCAATCGCCGCCGCCATCGCCACTGCAATCCCCGCCCTCGTCCTCGCCCGCAGGCTCCGCCCCTTCCTGCGCCGCGGCCGCCCGAACCGCCGCCTGTGCGTCGGCGATCATGCGCGCGCGGGTCGCCGGCGTCTCCAGGCTGATTCGACCGAGGGCGCCGTCGCGGTAGTCCTGCAGCAGGATCAGCGCCGCCTTCTCGAGATCGAGCCCCCCGCCGCGCACCAGGCAGCCGCGCCGACGCCCCACTTCCTCGATCAGCGCCGGCCCGTCCATCGCCGCCAGCGCAGCAGGCTCGACCCGGTAGCGCGCGGCCAGGCGCCCGGCGTAGCGCGCGAGCAGGATCGCACCGAGGAAGGCCGCGACCTCCTCGTCGATCACCGCATTGCGACCGATCGCATGGCTGGCGGCAAGCATGTAGCCGTCGGCATCGTGATCGATCTTCGGCCACATCATGCCGGGCGTATCGGTGAGCGTCATGCCGGGGCCGAGGTCCAGCGTCTGCTGGTGCTTGGTCACCGCCGGCTCGTCGCCGACCTTGGCGACCTTGCGTTTGAGCAGCGCGTTCATGAGCGTCGATTTGCCGACGTTGGGGATGCCCATGATCATCATGCGCAGCGGCTTGACGCCGTCGTCGCGGTGCGGCGCGAGCTGCCGGCACAAGCCGGGAATCCGCGCCACCTCGGCGGGGTTTTTCGCCGAGACGGCGACCGCCCTCACGCCAGGCTGGGCGTTGTAGAAGTCCATCCATGCGCGCGTGACCTCGGGGTCGGCGAGGTCGGACTTGTTGAGCAGCTTCAGGCACGGACGGTTACGAAAGCGGCGCAGCTCGCCGATCATCGGGTTGCTGCTGGCCTCGGGCAGGCGCGCGTCGGTGACCTCGATGACGACGTCGGTCATGGCCATGGCCTCGGCCGCCTTCTTGCGTGCCGAGGCCATGTGTCCGGGGAACCACTGGATGGGCATGGAAGAACCTGCGTTGGCTGTCGGGGCGCGGATTATCCCACCTGCGCCGCTCCCGCGCCCATTCCATTCCCGACCCCGCGCCCCTGCACTAGACGCGGCGCCAGCCGCGTGCTTGCTGACGCACGCCGCGCGCACAAAAGGTTTTCCTGATGCCACCCGAAAAAAAATTCACGCGCCCTGAAAAACCGTGTATCGTGCCGCTCGCAGTCGATTCAAGCAGTGGTTGTTCTGGTGGTTGCCCAGCGTGTTCCAAGAGAATGCGTGTCGGTTTGATGCCTCCTGATTACGTTTCTTGATCGTTCCTGCAACTCCGGGGCGCAAGCCCGCAAATCTTTATATGGAACGCAAAATGAGCACTCAAACCGGTACCGTGAAATGGTTCAACGACGCCAAGGGCTTCGGCTTCATCACCCCTGAAGGCGGCGGCGACGACCTGTTCGCCCACTTCTCGGAGATCCAGAGCAAGGGTTTCAAGAGCCTGGCCGAAAACCAGCGCGTCGAATTCGAAGTCAAGACCGGCCCGAAGGGCCTGCAGGCGGCCAACATCCGCCCGCTGTAATCGATACGACGTCACCGACGTCCATCGATTCATCCGAAACGCGGCCATGCGCCGCGTTTTTGCATTTCTGGCCTCGCACCCGATGAGGCCTCTTGCGGCCACCCGCCGCCCCGCTGCGGCCACCCGCCGCTTCACCCGCTCGCCGCGCCGCAATCGCCGATAATCACGGTCTCGCAGCGCCGCTGCCTACCGCCGCCCGCGCGGCCCGGACGCCATGACCGAATCCTCCCGCCCCGAATCCGCTGCCCCCGAGGCTACCCTGCGCTTCGCCGACCTCGACCTGCCCGCGCCGCTGCTGTCTGCGCTCGCCGACGTCGGCTACGAGACGCCCTCGCCGATCCAGGCCGCCTGCATCCCGCAACTGCTCGCCGGCCACGACATCCTCGGCGAGGCGCAGACCGGCACCGGCAAGACCGCCGCGTTCGCGCTGCCGATGCTGGCGCGCATCGACCTCGCCGACACCCGCCCGCAGGTGCTGGTGCTCACCCCCACCCGCGAACTCGCGATCCAGGTCGCCGAGGCCTTCGCCAAGTACGCCCACCACCTGAAGAACTTCCACGTGCTGCCGATCTACGGCGGCCAGAGCATGGTGGTGCAGCTTCGCCAGTTGTCGCGCGGCGCCCAGATCATCGTCGGCACCCCGGGCCGGGTCATGGACCACCTCGAGCGCGAGAGCCTCAAGCTCGACGCGCTCAAGGCCATCGTCCTCGACGAGGCCGACGAGATGCTGCGCATGGGCTTCATCGACGACGTCGAGTGGATCCTCGAGCACACGCCGCCCGAGCGCCAGACCGCGCTCTTTTCGGCGACGATGCCCAACGTGATCCGCGAAGTCGCCCGCCGCCACCTGCGCGATCCGCAGGAAATCAAGATCCGCGCCGCCACCTCGACCGTGGCCAAGATCAGCCAGCGCTACTGGCTGGTGCGCGGCGTCGACAAGCTCGACGCGCTAACCCGCATCCTCGACGCCGAGGAAACCTTCGACGCCGCCCTCGTCTTCGTGCGCACCAAGATCGCCACCGAGGAGCTCGCCGACAAGCTGGTCGCCCGCGGCTACGCGGTCGCCGCCCTCAACGGCGACATGACCCAAGGCCTGCGCGAGCGCGTGATCGAGCAGTTGAAGAACGGCGCCCTCGACATCGTCATCGCCACCGACGTGGCCGCGCGCGGCATCGACGTGCCGCGCGTGTCGCACGTGATCAACTACGACATCCCCTACGACACCGAAGCCTACGTGCACCGCATCGGCCGCACCGGCCGCGCCGGCCGCGAAGGCGTGGCGATCCTGTTCGTCGCGCCGCGCGAGACGCGCATGCTGAAGATGATCGAGCGTGCAACGCGCCAGCCGATCACGCCGATCGCGCTGCCCAGCAGCGAGGAGGTCACCAACCTGCGTGTGGCGCAGTTCAAGCGCCAGGTGGTGGACGCGATCGCCAGCGAGGACCTCGGCTTCTTCATGGGCATCGTGAACGACCTCGTCGAAGAGAACGAGCTCGACATCCACGAGGTCGCGGCCGCCTTGACCCTGCTCGCCCAGCGCGAGCGCCCGCTGCAGATCGAGCAGTCGGGCCGTGGCTGGGAGATCGCCACCACCGCCCCGGGCGAAGGCCGCGCCCCGCGCGCCGAGCACTTCACCACCGGCCCGGCGCGCGAGCGCACGCAGCGTCCCAACCGCGACGAGATCCTCGCCCGCCGCCGCGCGTTTTCGGACGGCGCGCTGGTGCGCTACCGCATCGAGGTCGGGCGCGCCCATGGCGCGAGCCCGAAGGAGATCGTCGGCGCGATCGCCAACGAGGGCGGCATCGAAGGCAAGTACATCGGCCAGATCCACCTCTTCGACGACTTCTCGACGGTGGAACTGCCCGCCAACCTGCCCGACGACCTGCTCGGGACGCTCAAGCGCACCCGCGTGCGCCAGATGCCGCTCAACATCCGTGCGCTGAGCGCAGCCGAGGCTGCGGCGACGCCGGAACGCCGTCGTCCGCCCCGGCCCGAAGGCGGCAAGGCGGACTTCGGTGGCAACGACGCGCCGCGCCGCCCCAGGGAATTCACCGGCGCCAAGCCCGCGCACAAGGGTGCCGGCTTCGGCGGGAGTCAGTCG
>JBEOKH010000608.1:0-6406 GCA_040275625.1 Thauera sp.
GGCGGTATCGGCCTGCAAGCAGATTAGCCGAGTTTTCCGGCATGAAAACAGGGCGTGCAGAAACTGGATATCGATCGTGCACACGCTGGATATTGATTGTCGTGATCGCCCCATAACCTGACGACCTGCAGGCTTATTGCAGCGCTGACCGTGCCTGCGCAAGTGCCGGATCGAGCCGATCGATCGCGGCGGGTGGAGCGCGCCGGCGGTGCCGGCAACGCCTCGTCAGGGCCTGCGAAGGCCATCGCCGGGGCACCAGCCCTTTTCGAACACAAGATTTCCAAACGAAGCCGGAGCCGTATCGTGAGAACCCTGGATGTACACAAGACGATCGACGATGCTCGATTCAACCGTTTTCACTGGACGGTGCTGTTGTGGTGCGCACTCATCATCATCTTCGATGGCTATGACCTGATCATCTATGGCGTGGTCCTGCCCAAGCTGATGGCGGAGTGGCAACTTTCGCCGCTCGAGGCTGGCGCCCTCGGCAGCTATGCCTTGTTCGGCATGATGTTCGGTGCGCTGTTCTTCGGCCCGCTGTCGGACAAGATCGGTCGTCGCAAGACGATCATGATCTGCGTGCTGATCTTCAGCGGCATGACCTTCATCAACGGCTACGCCCGCAACCCATGGGAATTCGGCATCTGTCGCTTCATCGCCGGGCTGGGCATCGGCGGCGTGATGCCCAACGTGGTCGCGCTGATGACCGAGTACTCTCCGAAGCGGATCCGCAGCACCCTGGTCGCGATCATGTTCAGCGGCTACTCGGTGGGGGGCATGCTGTCGGCCTTCATCGGCATGACGCTGATCCCGGTGTACGGCTGGCAGCCGGTGTTCTGGATCGCCGGCATCCCGCTGCTGCTGCTGCCGCTGATCTGGAAGTTCCTGCCCGAGTCGGTCGGCTTCCTGGTCCAGGCGGGCCGTAACGAGGAGGCGGCGCAGATGCTCAGTCGCGTCGAACCGAGCTACGTGCCGCAGGCGGGCGACCGCTTCCACATGCCCACCGGCAAGGGCAAGAGCGTGCCGCTGGTGTCGCTGTTCACCGACGGTCGCCTGGTGTCGACACTGATGTTCTGGCTCTCCTTCTTCTGCTGTCTGCTGATGGTGTATGCGCTCGGTTCCTGGCTGCCGAAGCTGATGAACCAGGCCGGCTACCCGCTCGGTTCCAGCCTGAGCTTCCTGCTCGTGCTCAACTTCGGTGCCATCTTCGGCGCAATCGGCGGTGGCTGGGTTGCCGACCGGTTCCACCTGCGTCGCGTCATCACCCTGATGTTCGTGGTCGCCGCGGTGTCGATCAGCCTGCTCGGCATCAAGAGCTCGATGCCGGTGCTCTATCTGCTGGTGGCGATCGCCGGCGCGTGCACGATCGGCACGCAGATCCTGCTCTACGCCTACGTCGCGCAGTTCTATCCGCTGGCGAGCCGCTCGACCGGTATCGGCTGGGCGTCGGGTGTCGGTCGCCTGGGCGCGATCCTCGGCCCCATGCTCGGTGGTACGCTGCTGGCGGCCGGGCTCGAGCTGCACATGAACTTCCTCGCCTTCGCGATCCCAGGTGCGATCGCCGGTCTGGCGATCTCGATGGTGGGCCGCAGCGCGGTGCATGCGCCCGACGAGGAGAAAAACCTCGCTTTCGCCGCCGAGACCGGCAAGATGGAACTCGACTGAGCGGCTTGTCGTCACGGCGTCCGTGAATGCGGCTGGCCTCGTGCTCGCGAGGCCAGCGTTATCATGAGGACGCCCTGCGCGTGATCTGGCGCCAGGATCCATCCCACTGCAAGGAGTCCGCCGTGGATCCCGATCGCACTGTCCGCGCACGCCGGCCCGAGTCCGGACCGCGCGCGCACTTCCCGCCTTGCCCGTCCTCCCTCGCGCTGGACGCGGCGGGCGGATTTCAAGCGATGATCACCGCAGCCCGCCCCGATGGGCTGGCGGCCTCGCCGTGCGGCGCGTCGTGAGCGGCGTCGGGCCCGCACAGCGGCGCGTTGTGCGCTCCCGACTTGCCGCCGTGCCTCTGTTCGCCGGTCTGCCGGCGACGCAACTGGCCGAGCTGGCCGCTGCGGCGCGCCTGCTCGAGTTGGGGCCGCGCATGCAGGTGAACGCCAGCGGGGCGCCGTTCGACGAGGTCTTCGTACTGTGCAGCGGCACCGTGCTGCGCTTTCGTGAACTCGATGGCGCTGCGCGCAAGGTCGTCGAGCTCGTCCACATCCCGCAACTGCTCGGCTGCGGGGAGTTCTTCGGCGCCGCGCGCCACGAGTCCGGCTGCGAAACCGTGAGTGCCTGCGAGCTGCTCGTGCTCGAAGCCCGCGTGCTGCGTGATCTTGCCGGGCGCAGCCTGGCGCTCAGCGGACGCATCCTGCAGGCGGTTGCGGAGCGCCTGTGCGAGGTCGAGTTCGATGTCGCCGGGCGGCACGCCAGCCGCACCAGCGCGCAGCGCATCCTCGACTACCTCATCGAACTTGCAGGCGTCAGCCTGGCGCTGGCGGGCGAGACCACGGTCGAGCTGGCGGCCACCAAGAAGGTGCTCGCCGCGCGTATCGGCATCACCCCGGAGGCCTTCTCGCGCAGCCTGCGCGAGCTCGTGGACAAGGGCGTGATCGTGGTCGACAAGCGCCTGATCCACATCCAGCACGCCGCCCTGCTCGACACCGGTGCCGGCGAGCAGCCGCAGCGCCTGAGCTTCGCCCGCCGCAACAAGGGGGCGCGCCGTGACGAGGCGATGTCGGTCGGTGAGCTGGTTAACCTGTGCGGCGGGCTGCGCCTGCTTGTGCAGCGCCAGGCGATCGAATGGGCTCTGATCGCGCATGGTGTCGCGCCGGTCGAGATGCAGGCGCGACTGCGTCAGTCGATCGCCGAGTTCGAACGCAGTCTCGCCGTGCTGCACGATGCCAGCCTCGCGCCGGAGCTGGGCGAGGCGCTGGACGATGTTGGCCGGGTGTGGGCCGACTACCGCAGCGCGCTGTCCGCGACCGAGCGGGCGCCCGTCAGGGCGGCGAAGGTGCTGCAGCGCAGTGAGGACTTCATCACCGCGGCCGACTTTCTGAATGCGGTTGCCGGTGGGTTCAACGCCTCGGGTAGCCTCTACATGGTCAACATCGCCGGCCGCAACCGCATGCTGTCGCAGCGCGTGGCCAAGTTTTTCCTCTTTGAAGGCTTCGAGGGCTGTCCCGACCGGGCGCAGGCGCAGATCGCCGCCTCGTGCCGGGCCTTCGAGCACAACCAGCGCCTGCTGCGCGAGAATGCGGGCGAGTTGCCCGAGCTGGTCGCGCAGATCGAGGCGACCTCCGCGCTGTGGGCGCGCTTCATCGCCTCGCTCGATCCGGAGATTCGCCAGCCTCATCGCATCGGTCGCGTACGCGCGGTGCTCGACGAGGGCGAACGCCTGCTGCGCTACACCAACACGGTGGTCAAGCTGTTCGAGCGCCTCGCGCGCTGAGCGCGTGGCACACCTGCAGGGTGTTGCCCACTGCCGCGCACACCTCGCCACGCTTTATGGGCATGATCGGTGCTTTTCCCAGCCAACTTCACGGAGCCCCCGAATGGTCGGATCTTCCAGTCCCGCATGCCAGCCGATGCCACCCGCCGGCGAACCGGCACTGCGCATCATGCCGATGCCGGCCGACCTCAACCCATCCGGCGACGTGTTCGGCGGCTGGGTGATGTCGATGGTCGACATCGCCGCCGCGCTGCCGGCGATCCGCCGCGCCCGCTCGCACGTGGTCACGGTGGCGGTCAATTCCTTCGTGTTCAAGCAGCCGATATCGGTGGGCGACGTGGTCAGCTTCTATACCGACGTCGCGCACGTGGGCAATTCGTCGATCGCGGTCGATGTGCATGTGTTCGCCGAGCGCAATCCGGCCGACCCGGTGGTGGTCAAGGTGACGGAGGCGCGGATGACCTATGTCGCCGTCGACCGCGACGGGCGCAAGCGTGCGGTCGGCCCCGAGCCGGTGCTGCCCCCGGGTGGTCTGGAACCGCCCTCCGGCAAGGAGCTGGTGCTGCGGGTCATGCCGATGCCGGCCGATCTCAACCCATCGGGCGATGTGTTCGGTGGCTGGATCATGTCAATGGTGGACATTGCCGGTGCGGTGCCGGCGATCGCCCTCGCGCGCTCGAAGGTCGCGACCGTGGCGGTGGATTCCTTCGTGTTCAAGCAGCCGGTGTCGGTTGGTGACATCGTCAGCTTCCACGCCGAGGTCGTGCGTGTCGGGCAGACCTCGATCACGGTCGAGGTCGAGGTGTTCGCCGAGCGCCACCCCGAGAACCCGGTCGTGGTCAAGGTGACCGAGGCGCGCCTGACCTACGTCGCGGTCGACGAATTTCGCACCAAGCGCACGATCGGGGCGGGTTGAGGGTGAGGCGTCCTTCTTCTGAAGTGCCGCAGAAAATGCTCGCCGCGCGCGCGGCTCCTGGAGGTGCCGGCAAGCGCCGCGGTTTTCCGTAGCAGCGGCGTGGGCCGCGAACCGTTTGCCGACGACCGCTGTTGCGTCACCGCCTCAAGTCGGGAGGGACCTGAAAACATGGTTGCCAGTGAAGTCTTCGATGCCAATGCCGCGCGTTACGACGAATGGTTCGAGCGCCACCCCTTCGCCTATCTTTCCGAGCTGCTCGCGCTGCGCGCCTTCGTTCCCTGCGGCGGGCGCGGGCTTGAGATCGGTGTGGGCGGGGGGCGCTTCGCCGCGCCGCTCGGCATCGCCACCGGTGTCGATCCGGCGCCGGCGATGCTCGCGCTTGCCGCGGCCCGCGGGGTAAAAGCGGTGCGCGCACGAGCCGAGGCGCTGCCCTTTGCGGCAGCGAGCTTCGACCATGCGCTCGCGGTCACCACGCTCTGCTTCGTCGATTCGCCGCCGCACATGCTCACAGAAGCGCGCCGGGTGCTGCGCCCGGGCGGGCGGCTGGTGATCGGCTTCATCGACCGCGCCAGCCCGCTCGGGCGCGAGTATGTCGCCCGTAGTGCCGCGAGTGCGTTCTATCGCGACGCGCTTTTTTTCACCGCCGAGGAAGTGGCTGCGCTGCTCGAGACCGCCGGCCTTGCCGTCGAAGCGTGGGCGCAGACCCTGACTTGCGGCAATCCTGCGGCGATCGAGCCGGTGCGCTCCGGCCATGGCGAAGGTGGCTTCGTGGTGGTGACGGCGGGTGTGCGATAGGCGGGCGGTGGCGCACTCCGGCCCGGTTTGAGGCAGTGCTTGCCGCCTGCCGCTGGCGGCGGATTGGCCCGCGCGCTGGAGATCGTTTCGCCAAACGCTGCGTCTCCGGCGCCCTCAGCCGGTGTGGCCTTTCACCCAGCGCACGATGTCTGCCGCGCCCATTGCGCCCGCCTGGCGGGCAATTTCTCGGCCGCCGCGGAACAGCGCCAGGGTCGGGATGCTGCGGATGCTGAAGCGCGCCGCCAGCGCCTGTTGCGCTTCGGTGTCGACCTTGGCCAGGCGTACCGTGGGCTCGAGCATGCCGGCGGCCTGGACGAAGGCGGGCGCCATCTGGCGGCAGGGACCACACCATGGCGCCCAGAAGTCAACCAGCACCGGGGTATCGCTGCGGTCGATGTGACGGTCGAAGTTCGCGCAATCGAGCTCGACCGGGTGGCCGGTAAAAAGCGCCTTGCCGCACTTTCCGCACGCGGGGACATCGGCGAGGCGGGCGACCGGGACACGGTTCACTGCATCGCAGTGGGGGCAGACCAGGTGCAAAGCGTCGGACATGGGGGGCTCCGGGCTATTTCAGATTCTTATCATATGGGCGCGGCACGGACAGGAATCAAGTCCGTGTGCATCCGTCCGACGCCCGCTGTGCCGGCGGATGATGAGGACATTTCCCGACGAAGAAGCCTCGACGACTATCCAGCACCGCTCCATGGCGGCGACCTCGAGGCCGCGTCGGGCTTGGCGGAGGGCGTCATGCGCCTGCAGCGCGTGCTGCATACCAGCGAAGGCCTGCTGGTGGTCAGTGCGGACGACAACGGCCCGCTGGATAGGCGGGCGAGGCGACGGGTGAGGATGAGCGTCTCCGCGATGTCGCGCAACAGGGTATGCTCCACGAACTGGCGGCGGCACGGGTCGCCACGGCACGCAGGCTGAGGGCTTGGGCGCATCGTGGCGTAAGGCCCCCTCATGGTCTTGCGCGGCAACGCAGATGAGCCTGCCCCGGGGCGCTCGCCGCCGCAGCCGGGCGCCCCGGATCCAGGAGTGAATTGACCATCATCAATCACGTTGTGAGTTTTTCTAGCTAGTGTGCGATGCATTCGCGGAGCAGCTCCGCGACGAACCATGACAAAACGGAGAATATCCATGACCAAGTTTCCCTTTCTGATCGCCGCTGCGGCATCCGTTCTGCTGGCTGCCTGTGGCGGTTCCGAAAGCGGCACCGCGGCCAAGGCGCCGGCTGCTCCGGCGGCCGCTGCGCCGGCCGCTCC